>JANOGH010000552.1:0-4256 GCA_031414075.1 Betaproteobacteria bacterium
TTCATTCCCGACGGCACCGACTTCTATTTTGTCCACAGCTACCACTTCCGGCCCGCCGCCGCCGCGCATGTGCTCGGCACTACGCCCTACTGCGGCGACTTTGCCTCGGTGGTCGGCGCAAGCTACGTCGCCTATTGCTCAAGAGTGAGGCGTTGGCTGTAAAACATAATGAAGATCGAGGTGATTTCATGTACTACCTAGTGGATACCAGCAAGTCGTTCAACCAGGCATCGACAGACCTTGCATCAGCTGTTTCCCGCCATGGCTTCGGGGTCCTGCATGTGCACGACTTGGGGGCCACGCTTCGCAGCAAGGGCATTGCATTCACTGAAGAGTGCAAGGTGTTTGAAGTCTGCAATCCGGGGCAGGCTGCCAAAGTCCTGTCCACCGATATGCGTCTGAACATGGCTTTGCCCTGTCGCATTTCGGTTTTTACCGAGAAAGGCAAAACGAAGATCGGACTGATCAAACCTGTGCAAATGCTCTCGGCGTTATCTCAGGATCCAGTATTGATTCAGGTTGCCAAGGAAGTCGAGGATAAGACCATCCAGATGGTCGACGAGGCGAAATGAACACTCGTCGCGCATGACCCCTGCGCCTTCGAAGAACTCCCAGGCTCCGGCCGGCGCGCCGGGGACAATGCGCGCTTTACCGACAGGCATCTGGGCGTTGGGGTTCGGCTCGATGTTCATGGATATCTCATCCGAGCTGATCCACAGTCTGCTGCCGGTTTTCATGATGACTGTCCTTGGCGCTTCCATGGTCACCATCGGCTTCGTCGAGGGCCTGGCCGAAGCGGCGGCGGCAATCACGAAAGTCTTTTCGGGCGCGCTCAGCGATTACCTCGGCAAGCGCATCCGCGGTGCGCCGCTGATGGCGCTCGTCGGCAGCGTCCTGTGGGGGTTGCACATGGCGTTCACGCAAGGTTTGCTGGCCAAGCTCGTTGCAGACACCCCCCGGCACAACTGCGCGGCACGGCCTTTGGCATTTTCAACCTCGTCAGCGGTGTTGCGCTCCTGTTGGCGAGCGTCATCGCCGGTGCGTTATGGAGTGCATTCGGTGCATCAGCCACGTTCCTGGCCGGAGCAGCTTTTGCGGCAGCGACGGCATTCGGGTTGCTCGCCTTTTTCACCAATCGCCCAGCCGTGAAGCAAGAAACAGTGCATATGGTATAAACCTTTTTCGATTTGGCAAAGGAGTTCAGAGCATGAATCTGGAACCGAAAAAGATAGCCGTCGTCGCGCAAGCCTCGGCATTTCTTTTCGCTGCTGCGCTGGCCGTCGCACCGGCCTTCTCGCAGACGATAACGGGCGTGCCGGGTTCGCCCAGCGCCACGATCACGCTCGACGGGAAGCAACTCCCGCCGCCGCCGCAGAAATTCGGCGGTGTGATCAAGGAAAGTGCCTTGGATTCCAAACAGTGGTGGCCGTCGCGCGTGGTACCGCCCAAAGGCGCGCCCAACATCCTGCTCATCATGACCGACGACCAGGGCTACGGCGTCTCGGACACCTTTGGCGGTGTCATTCCGACGCCCGCGTTGGACCGCATTGCCAAGGCCGGATTGCGCTACACCCAATTCCACTCCACCGCGCTGTGCTCGCCCACGCGGGCGGCATTGATCACCGGCCGCAACCATCACTCCGTAGGTTCCGGCGTGATCGGCGAACTGTCCACCGGATACCCGGGCTACGATTCCGTCATTGGTATTGAGAACGCCACCATCGGCAATATCCTCAAGGATAACGGTTATGCCACGTCGTGGTTTGGCAAGAATCACAACACGCCCACCTATCAATACAGCGCTGCTGGTCCCTACGATCAATGGCCATCGGGGCTGGGCTTCGAGTATTTCTACGGCTTTATGGGCGGCGAGACGGACCAATGGGCGCCCTATCTGTTCCGCGACCATACCCAGATCTTCCCGTTCGTTGGCAAAAAGGACTACAACCTCACCACCGACCTGGCCGACGAGGCCATCAAGCATATGCGCGATCTGAACGCGGCCGCCCCCGACAAGCCGTTCTTCGTTTATTACGTGCCCGGCGGCACCCACTCACCGCACCAGCCGAAGGCGGAGTGGGTCGAAAAGTTCAAAGGCAAGTTCGACATGGGCTACGAGAAGTTGCGCGACGTGATCTTCGCCAACCAGAAGCGGCTCGGCGTGATTCCGGCGAATGCCCAGCTCACCCCGTGGCCGGATGAGATCCCGAAGTGGGACTCGCTTTCGTTCGCCTACAAGAAACTCTTCGAGCGCCAAGCGGAAGTCTTTGCCGGCTACGCGGCCTATACGGACCATGAGATCGGTCGCGTCATCCAGCAAGTCCAGGACATGGGCAAACTCGACAACACGCTGATCATTTACATTTGCGGGGACAACGGCACCAGCCCGGAGGGCACCCTGACCGGCGCGTTTAATCAACTCACCGCCTACAACGGCATTCTGAAAGCCCCGGAAGCCCTGCAACTCTTGCATCTGGAAGAGTGGGGCTCGGACAAGACCTATCCGCATATGTCGGTGGGCTGGACCTGGGCGTTCAATACCCCCTTCAAGTGGACCAAGCAGGTGGCCTCGCATTTCGGCGGCACCCGGCAGGGCCTGGCCATTTCCTGGCCCGGTCACATCAAGGATGTCGGGGCCATCCGCAGCCAGTTCCACCATATTATTGATATCGTGCCGACGCTCCTGGAAGCCACGGGTATCAAGGCGCCGGCCACGGTCAACGGCATCAAGCAAAGGGCCATCGAAGGCATGAGCATGGCTTACACCTTTGATCAGGCCAAGGCACCCTCCACGCGCGCGACGCAGTATTTCGAGATGGCCGCCAATCGCGGGATTTACCACAACGGTTGGATTGCCAACACGACCCCGTTCGCCCCGCCCTGGGACTTGGCTACGGGCAAGCTGCCCAGTGTCGTCGATGGCTACAAATGGGAGCTCTACAACCTCACCGAAGACTTCTCGCAGAACAGCGATCTCGCCGCCAGGAACCCCGTCAAGCTGAAGGAAATGCAGGCGTTGTTCCTCACCGAGGCGGCGAAATACAACGTCCTGCCCCTGGATAACACGGCCTTTTCACGCTTGCTCACGCCGCGTCCGAGCGCGATTGCCGGGAAATCGGTGTTCACTTACACGGGTGAGAATTCCGGCATTCCCCTCGGCAATGCGCCCAGCTTGATGAACAAGGACTACACCATCACCGCCGAGATCACGGTGCCCGAAGGCGGCGCGGAAGGCATGATCGTGACGCTGGGTGGACGCTTCGGCGGGTACGGAATGTTCCTGCAAGAAGGCAAGCCGGTCTTCGTTTACAACCTCCTCGATTTGGAGCGATTCCGCTGGGAAGGCGGCGTCGGCGCCGTTGCCGGCGAGGATTTATTTGGCCGCGCGCTCAAACCGGGCAAGCACACGCTCGTGTTCGACTTCAAATACGACGGCCCCGGCCCCGGCAAAGGCGGCACCGGCGTGTTCACGGTGAATGGCAAGGAACTGGCCAAGAAAACGATTGCGCACTCGATTCCGCTCTTGATGACCATCGACGAGACCTTCGATGTTGGGATCGATACCCGCACGTCGGTGGACGACAGCTACAAGCTGCCGTTCCGCTTCACGGGCAAGATAGACAAGCTGACCTTCAAACTCGGGCCGTCGCAGATGGTCGCAGAGGAGCAAAGGAAGATGCAAGAAGCGCTCGCCAGAGCGCGAGACTAGGGATGGACAGGCAACGTTTGGACGGGCAGCGCCGCCTCGTGCGACGCTGCCCCTGATCCCGCGTCGTGCCGAGAGCGACCCCCATGGCGGAGAAACGGTTCGGATCGAGTATTAACACGCTGAGGAAGATCCTCGCCTTCGCCGCGGTGGTGGAGTTCGGCACCGGTCTCGTCCTGCTTTTCGATCCTGCAATCGTCGTCGCATTGCTGCTGGGCGCCGACGTCTCCGGGGTGGGGACGCTGCTCGGGCGATGTTTCGGCATCGCGTTGCTCGCTCTGGGATTGGCGTGCTGGCCGGGCCGGCGGGGCGCCGAGAGCGGCGCGTCGGTATTCCGGGGGATGCTGACCTACAACGCGCTAATTGCGCTTTATCTGACTTACCTCGGCACGGTGGGGCATATGGGGGGCTTGCTGTTGTGGCCGTGAATAACCGCACGTATCCTCGCATATCCTCTTATGAGCAGGCGAAATCGGAAAAACCCTGGCATACGAAATCTGGCCGGTTGGAATTCTATCGACCGGAAGTTGAATTTATCGAAGGCGGCGAG
>JANOGH010000553.1:0-2493 GCA_031414075.1 Betaproteobacteria bacterium
CGGTTTGAACCAGATGCTTCAACAAGTTCCGTCCTACCACACCGGTTGCACCGGTTATCAATGCCGTTCCGTTGCCCATAATCCCGTTGTCCAGTTCGATTGGGCGCACCTGAAACGCAACCGCAACCGGTACCTGCTCGCATCTCTGGTATTTCGCAAAGGCATAGCGCGACCCGGCACCCGAGGATGCCCCCCCCGAGAGCCGGACCCGTCCAACTTCAGCCCATGAATTCCTTCACCAGCCGATTAAATTTCTCCGGGTTCTCCATGAACATGAAGTGATTGCCGCCTTCGGCTTCTTCGAATATTTCCACGCGGGAGTTGGGAATCTGCGTGCCCACCCACTCTTGCGAACGCCATCCGACGAGGCTCGTCTTGCCGCCGACGATGAGTGCCGGAATGCTGATCGTGGGCAGCATGTCGCGCCAGTCGTTAGTGGCATGGTCGAACAGCAAGCGCGCCGCATAGGGCCGCGGGAGCTTGAGGTTTTGCTTGATCACCCAGTCCACCGATTCTTTCGGATAGGCCTTGGTGAACATGCCACTGATAAAGCCCTCGGTGGTCTTTACACCTTCCGGACCGGCAAGCGCATTGGTAACGTCCCAAAGAGCATTCTTGTCGAGAATGCCGCCAGCATCGATTTTTTCCTGTTCGCTCCAGATCGGGTTGATCGAAATCATCGGCATTTGATCGATCAGTATCATCCTGGAGATGCGATCCTTCCCGAACAGTTCCCAATAGCCCCAGATCACCGAGCAACCCATCGAATGACCGGCCAACGTCACGTTGCTCAGATTATTGCCGGCCAGGAACTCGTTTACGTCCTTTGAAAGACGGTGAATTCGATAGCCGTGAGTCGGCTTCTCGGATTCGCCGTGCCCCCGCATATCCAGGGCGATCACACCATACCGGTCGCTCAGGCCCTCGATCTGGGATTTGAACTGTGCGGCCGTCTGCGACCAGCCGGGAATCATGACCAGCGTCTTGCCGGAGCCGGCCTCGATGTAGTGCAACCGGTAGCCGTCGTTGGTGGTGAAGTATCCTTCCTTGGTGTCCGCGGCCCAACACTGGCCAGCAAGGAACGATGCGAAAACGAGAGAAATGCTCGCGATGGCGCGTGCCGTACTAATACGGGTGAACATGGTCTCCTCCTCCGTTGATTTATCTGTCTTCTTGATCGCCGAGGCTTTCACCCCGGGGGAAAACAGCCTACAGAGTCGGGAGATTTGCGTCAATTGATCGGCCGGAACGCAGGACCTCGGGGCGCGGGCTGCGAACAGGTTCAGATCCCTCCTACTCGACCTCGAGGATCATTTCGATCTCGACCGGGATGTTGAAGGGCAGCTCGGCCATGCCAACCGCGGAGCGGGCGTGCTTACCGATCTCCTCACCGAAGACTTCGACCATGAGATCGGAGAAGCCGTTGATGACCTTTGGCTGATCAGTGAATCCCGGGGCGGAGTTGACCATCCCGAGGACCTTCACGATCTTTTTTACCCTGTCGAGGCTTCCCAGCGTGGCCCGCGCCGTGGCAAGAAGGTTCAGCCCTGTAGAACGCGCAGCCTGATAGCCCTGCTCGAGCGAAAGATCCTTGCCCACTTTTCCCCGGGGAGTGGATGGATCCGGACCTGAACCGGAAAGGAAGAGCAGGTTGCCGACGCGTACCGCAGGGACATAGTTCGCAACAGGCGTGGATGGCACAGGCAGCACGATATTTTTCTGCTTCAGGTTGTCTTCCGCGCCGCCTGTCGCTTGTGCCGAGGCGGTGCTGGCCGATACCACGGTGAGAAACAGCGCTTTAATCAGTGCTCTCATGACATATCTCCTTCGTGTCTACCAACGTTCTGATTATGGCCCGAGTTGCACGATGCGAAGCGCAGCAGGAAACGCGTTGCGCACGAACCGATCGATTACTTCGCGGCAGCGCGTTTGACGCGGTAAGGGGCGGTGGGCTGCGCCACCCGCTTGACGCTCTTCTCATCCGCCTCGAACACCACCCGCACGCGCGCGTGGAGCACTTTGGCGACACGCCGCAGATTGGCCAGCGAATGGCCCTCGTAATCGGGCGATTCGAGGCGACTGATCTGCTGCTGCGAAGTCTTGAGTTTGCGCGCGAGTTCCTTTTGAGAGAGTCCGGCCTTTTCGCGCAGCGCCGAAATCTGCAGCGCCACGTCCCATGCCTCACCCGCCCGCTTGAACCGCTCCGCAAAAACCGGGTCGCGCAGTTGCTCTTCGAGGTGAAGGTCAAAATTGGTTTTCTTCATAATTTCATTCTCTCCTGCCAGTCGCGCATCCGCTCCCGGGCTGTGTCGAGGTCGCGAGGTGCGATGGCCTGGCCTTTGTTGCGGATGCCGTGGACGGCGACGATCCGCCGGCTTTTCATAAAGAACCACAGCACGCGCGTGTTCAACTTGCCGACGTGGCGCAATTCAAGCAGGCCATCGTTCAGCGCCTTGGTCAACGGCTCGCGGTGAAACTGTCGATAGCGCAGTT
>JANOGH010000554.1:0-2358 GCA_031414075.1 Betaproteobacteria bacterium
AAAATTTGGGGGAGTCGATGCCAGGATGACCCGCCACAAGCGAATCGATACCAGTCCGCAATTCCTGACCGTCGATCTTTCCCGCCAGTTGCCACCCCGTACCTTCGAAAGCGAAATTGAAGTGAAGGCTTACGTGAGCAACGCGAATGTTAAGCGTAGCGGCCGGATCATCTGCTCACACCTGTACCCGGGTCATGCAAGAAACAATATCTATTTCCTCTTGGGAAGGGGGTGAATAGGATTATTATCTGCGGCTGCTATGGTCTTTCGTGCCTTCTCATGATGAATTTTTGCATTTCTGTTTCCCGGTACGCCATCTTTGCGGCCGCCGGCATCCCCCGCGACGTGGTGGCACGAATCGACGCCGAAGCGAATCGCGCGCTGAGGCCTGAATGAGCGCGCCGGAAAGCAGGGTGCCTGCGTCCATTGCGCCGGGCAGGCGCATCCAGCCGGAGCAGAAAGTGAAGTCGCGGCGAACACGCGTGATCCGCGTCGAAGTCACTCCGTGGACAGTGATTTCCCTGGTGCTGGTCATCGCCGGCGTGTGGATTTTCATTCGCCTGCTGCCGGTCGTCCTGGTGCTTGTGGGGGCGCTGATGATTGTCGGCACGCTCGGCCCTGCGGTGGAATGGCTGCAACAGCGCGGCATGCGCAGGGGTGCGGGTATCGCCATCGTCTTCACCGTGCTGTTCGTGTCGACCGTGCTGCTATTCGCACTCACCATTCCGGAACTGGCGAACCAGGCGAAAAGCCTGATCGACATGGAGCCGGCGCTGCGAGAGCGACTGGTGCAGTGGTTCGCCCGATCTCCGCTCACGGCGAGGCTCGCGGACACGATGCGCAACGTGCAGTATGACGCGCTCATCCAGTCTTCTGCCGCGTCCGTGCTGACCTTTTTCACCCTCGTGATGGAGGGCGTCGCCTACGGGGTCGGCGCGATTTTTCTCGCGCTGTACATGATGGTGGACCGCGACCGCCTGCGCGGAGCGCTGTTCGCGGTGGTGCCGCGCACGCACCATATCCGGCTCTCGCGTATTCTGGTCAATCTGAATACTATCGTCGGCGGCTATATCCGCGGTCAGGCGATCACCTGCGCCCTGATGGCCGTGTTCATGTTCGTCCTGCTCACCGCGTGCGGTATCCCGAACGCCTTGGTGATCGCGGTGTTCGGCGGCCTGGCCGACGTGCTGCCGTATATCGGCATCTTCATCACCATGGCCCCCGCGGTTGCGGCCGCGCTCCCGTTCGGACTGGTCATCGTCCTGGTGGTTTTCGTGCTGATGCTCGCCTACGAGGAGTTCGAAAGCCGCGTGCTGGTACCCATGGTCTACGGACGCGCGCTGCGACTGCCGTCGTCAGTGGTGCTCTTTTCCCTGATTGCGGGCGCCACGCTGTACGGGATCATCGGTGCGCTGCTCGCGCTGCCCGTCGCGGCCGCGATCCTGATGCTCATCGACGAGCTGCGCGTCGAGCTGCCCGGCGAGACGGAGCAGGCCGAGGACGCGGAGAATAAAAAAAAGGACGAGTCCGGCGAGCGCGAATACGCGCGCAGAACCGAAGGCATGCCGGCAGAAGAGGCAGCGGCCATCGCCGTCCAAATGTCGGGCGCACGGAAAAAGTCGGAAGACGAGCCGGCGGCTTGATGGTGGACTTTATGCGGGTCCGACCCGTATCGAAACCATGCAAGCGGCGCACTACGCAATTCTTTTCATGAGGCGGTTGTCTCGCCGAAGGAAAGCTCATTGCCACTCGGGTCGACGATTCTGAAGTCCCTCATTCCATAGGGACGGTCCGCAAGGGGCATCGCGACCTTGGCGCCAGCGATGATTGTTTGGTCGTAGTACGCGTCGACCCCGGTCATTTGTACAAGATCATCCAGAGAAGCAGGAAGCCAGCGGCAAGCCCAAGAGCCGCAGCAAACCAAACCAACTTGCGCGTTCTGATCCGAAGGATCTCCACAGCCCGCACGAGTTGGGCGTTCTGCTCTGCGAGAGATTTGATAAGTTCTGCGGATGTCACAGCCTGGCGCGCAATTTCCGCCGTTCTCGCCTCGAGAGCAAAAAACCGGGCTTCAATGGCAGAAAGTTGATCGGAATGAGTCGAAGATGATGCGCCAGATTGCTCGTTTGCAGGTGAAGGCTGTTTCTGCGTTCGAGTAACGCTGCTCCATAACTTTTTTGTACCCTCCACAAGCGATGGAGCGGCGGTGACCACTTCCTTCCAGGGAATTGCCTTGAATGCTGCTGCAAGCCAGGGTATCGCCATAATTTCACTCGCCTGAGATGTCAGGTTGGTTTCACAGCCCGCAACTGATAGCCGACGCGTGGAAAGTGCACATGCACCGTTCCGGCGCGCGCG
>JANOGH010000555.1:0-2377 GCA_031414075.1 Betaproteobacteria bacterium
GCGCGCGTGGCCGGCGTGAAGCGCATCATCTCGTGCGCGCCGCCTTACCAGGGCAGGCCGCATCCGGCCATCGTCGCGGCGATGCATCTCGGCGGCGCCAACGAGATCTATACCATCGGCGGCGTGCAGGCGATCGGCGCCATGGCGTTGGGCACGGCGACCATCAAGCCGACCGACATGATTGCCGGCCCGGGAAACGCGTTCGTCGCGGAAGCCAAGCGCCAGTTGTCCGGTCGCGTCGGCATCGACCTGTTCGCCGGTCCGACGGAAACCCTGATCATCGCCGACGACAGTTGCGATGCCGAGATGTGCGCGACCGATCTGCTTGGCCAGGCCGAACACGGACCCACCTCGCCGGCTATCCTGCTGACGAATTCGCGCAGACTCGCCGAGGACACCATCAGGGAAGTCGAGCGCCAACTGCAGACCTTGTCGACTGCCGCGATCGCGGGTCAGGCCTGGAAGGACTATGGCCAGGTGATCCTGTGCAAGGACTACGCGGAAATGGTCCGGGAAGCCGACCGCATCGCCTCCGAGCATGTGCAGGTGATGACCAGGGAGCCGGACTACTTCCTGCGCAACATGACCAACTACGGCGCGCTGTTCCTCGGCCCGGAGACCAACGTGTCCTACGGCGACAAGGTGATCGGCACCAACCACACGCTGCCCACGCGCAAGGCGGCGCGCTATACCGGCGGATTGTGGGTCGGCAAGTTCATCAAGACCTGCACTTACCAGCGCGTGAAGCCCGAAGCATCGGCGATGATCGGCGAATACTGCTCGCGGCTGTGCGAGGTGGAAGGGTTTGCCGGCCACAAGGCGCAGGCGGATTTGCGGGTGAAGCGTTACGGGCGCCTTCGCGCTGCGTAGTCGCGTAGTGGGAACGAGTCTTGCGATGTCCGCCGGCAAACGGCTGCGTGGTGCTCGCCTTGTGCCGTGCGGTATGCTTGCCACGCCGCATAGGCGCGCCTAAACTCTTAAGGATCGGAAGATTGGGAAAAGTTAACGTGCTGGCCCTCCTTGAACAGCAACGCGATACCATGCGCGCCCTCTGCCAAAGATTCGGGGTGCGGCATCTGGACGTTTTCGGCTCTGCCGTAACCGGAGCTTTCGACCCTTCGTCGAGCGATCTCGACTTTATCGTCAGCTTTGTCGATCGGACTCCTGGAACCTACGCCGACAAATATTTGAACTTGGCGGAAGCCCTCGAAAGCCTTTTCGGCCGCAAGGTGGATCTCCTGACCGAGGAATCCATCCGCAATCCATATTTTCGTGAAACCATCGAGCGAACCCGTCTCCGGCTCTATGAACGGCCGACTGAAGAAGCGGCTGTTTGACGCGCTGATCGCGTGCGAAGCGATCGGGGAGTTCGTTCAGAATCGAGATGTTGCAGCCTATCGAAGCGACAAAATGCTGCGATCAGCGGTCGAACGTCAATTCGAGATCATTGGAGAGGCGCTTGCACAGGCGGCAAATGTCGATCCGGCACTTCCCGACCGGTTTCCCGAATTACGGCGAATCGTAGCCCTACGGAATCGACTCATCCACGGTTACGATAGCGTTGACGACGAAATTGTCTGGGATATCGTCCAGTTCAAACTTTCCGTTTTGAAAAAGTTGCTGTCGGACTTCCTCGCCTAGGACATTCGTCCGGCCGAACGGGTATTTGCCCGTCCTTCCTGCCTTTGGCTTTTCTTTTTCCCCAATTTGTAGTCAATCCGTACCCGATTCCCTCCTAACCTGTTCCCACGTCGACAGGGAACGTGGGTCATGGAAGAACTGGGTGTCTACGTAGTCCGGGTATACCGGCGCGATCCGGCGGGTATGGCCGGAGTCGTGGAATCGGTCGCGAGCGGCGAACAACTGCCGTTTCACACGACCGAGCAATTGTGGCGTGCCCTCCATGACCTGCCTTCCCCCCGGCGTAATTTCCTGGGCGGTAAACCAAACGAGGAGGGCGGGACATGAAGCGGATAATTGTTGCGGTGGTGTGGACGTTTGCGGTGTTGGCCACGGGTGGCGCAACCGCGGGCAAGGTGAACATACCAAAGGAGGGGAGCTATGCGTTCGACTTCTGTCCGATCGGACAGGCCAAGACCTTTGCCAACGGAGACAAGCTCTTCCACATGCAGTATGACCTCAACGCCCTGTTACGGGCAAACACGGCCGGCGGTGCGTTCGACCGTATGGGCGCGCGCTGTCTTGGGCTTTTCACCAACATCAACGGCAAGATGGCCGAGACCGGCATGTGCGAGCTCACCGATCTGGACGGCGACAAGTGGTGGATGGACTACCGCGGCAACCCGGAAGGTACTGGCGGCACCTACAACTCGGCACTCGGCGGGAATGGTGGCGTGCGTCATGATCGCTGGGTGCT
>JANOGH010000556.1:0-4724 GCA_031414075.1 Betaproteobacteria bacterium
CGGCGGGGAGATCACGTCGGGTGCGGATGCCCCAACCGGCACGCCGGTTGAGTGCTATACCGATGGGCCGAGAAACTGGTCGATAACCAAGCCGGACCGGCTCTGCTATCGCCGTGCAAGCACCCCCGACAACTGTGATTCGGGGATGACGCAGTGGAAAACCCAATGGAAATGTGCCTCCAAGACCGGCTCGGGTATCGAGGAACTTTCCTTGCAATAGGGCACGCGGAAAATACGCCACGCCCCAATCACCAATCAGACGCCAATCACACCGATAGGTCGTTCTTCGGCCCTTCCGTGGCGTCCTGTCGGATCCTGCCAGGCGCGAATCTGACCCCCCGATCGTAGAGGCGCTCCAGCTCGTCGAACGTCATCGTGCGGTTCTCGCACGCCATGCGGGCGATGTCGAGGCGCTTGGCAAGATCCCAGTTGCGCCCCCGTGCGAGGTCGTCGAGGCGGTCGATGACGTCCTCGATATCCGCGTAGGCAGAGGGCTGTGGCTGCGCCGCGGGTCCCGGCCGAACTTGCGCGTTGCGCGCCCGCAGCCGCCACCATGCGATCAGCACGGCCGTCCACACGACCACTGCGGCCGTCGCGCCCGAGGCACCACCTGCGAGGAAGCCCGCGCTGGCGGCAGCGACGAGCGCTGCCAAAGGCATGTTCACCTTGCCCTGGATTCTGTCATGCGCTGGATGCCGGACCTTCCATTGCGGATTCACGTCACTCGGAGCGCGGTCGGGGGTATCCATTCGTCGAACGCAGGCCGAGAGGTCAGTCATCATGTTGCCCCTCCGGCCGGACATCCGCAGCAGCGGACGCGGGTACAACGCACTGTGTAGTGGGTACTGCGCCCGCGCGTGAAGATCCGACTTGCGCTTGGGCCCGACCGCCGAAGTCCACGACGAGTTCCAAGCCGGCAACTTGATGCCGGCCCACCGGCTCGCAGCCGTGGATGCTGCGCCACGCCGCGCGGTAGGCGCGTGCGAACACGTGCGCCTCGGTGCTGTCCTCGTCTTCGCCACTCGACATGCTGAAAACCCGGTAGTCCATCATCCTCGCTCCTGTTCCCCTGCACGGGGCGACACACTGGAAGCGCACCGGTCGGTGAGACTGACGCGCGAGTGCAGTGTCGATTGGCGCGAAGGAAAGCGCTTGACCCGATGCGTCAACCGTTTGTCCGCATGCGACAAGAGGGTACGAGGATGTCCCGCCCCGATGCCGGCCAGGTTCGCGGCCGGTTCGGGCCCGCAATGGGGCGCCGTCAGGCAGACACGGAATGCTGCGCGCGGTACTCGCTGGGCGACATGCCCGTCCAGCGCTTGAATGCGCGCGTGAAGGCGCTTTGCTGTGAGAAGCCCAATAGAAAGGTGACGTCGGTGACGGAGTGCCTCGGGTCCTCGAGATGACGCATGGCGAGGTCTCGCCGCGTGTCGTCGACCAGCTTCTGGTAGGTGAGGTCCGCCTTGGCGAGCTTGCGCTGAAGCGTGCGACGGCTCATGTGGAGCTGCTCCGCCATGACGTCTTCGGATACCTCGCCGGAGCACAGCTGCTCCAGCAGTCGTGCCTGGCAACGAGCCACCACGTCACTCTTGTCGAGGTGGGCGAGCTGCTCGGCCAGGATCCGGTCCAGGGTTGCCGCGAGCTGGCGGTTCGATGTCGGCAGGGGACGATCGACGTCCCGCCGGGAGAGCGTGATCCTGTCTTCGTCTGCGGCGAAGTGAACGACGCACCCGAAATGGCGCCGATACGCCGCGCTGTCCTTCGGTCGCGCGCGCCGAAGGCGGACCGCTACCGGCCGCAGCGACGAGCCCGCGTTCATCCTGCACATGTCCACCAGCAACGACGTAACAAAGTCCATCGTAATGGCACTCGACACAGGATCGGGTGCCGACCTCGCCAGCACGATCGTGAGTCCGGCGGAAGATTCCTCCAGCCGGGTCGAGGATGCTTCGCCCAGCAAACGCCAATAGCGCACGAGGCGTCCGAGCCCGGTGCGCAACGTCGAACTCGTGAGCCATGCATAGCCGAGCGCGCCGAGATTCGAGGGATGCCAACACCGGGCCGCAAGCAGTCCGAACGCCGGGTCCGGAATGTGCGCAGCGGCATCGCGTGCCAGCGAATCCCAGGTGCGGGCCGGAATCCGTGCATTCGGGTTGCTGAGCAGAGCCGGGTCGATGCCGTGCCGTTCAAACATCGCCGGAGCATCGAGTCCGTACATCTCGATCACGCGCGCGACGATTTGGCCGAGCGTGGCGAGTGCCGTTGGGGTCATGAGGTGAGGCCCTGTAGGATAAATAGGGTCAGAGTCGAATTTCTTAGGTGGTAGATCTTGAAAAATCGACTCTGACCCTATTTGCTTTCTATTTGCTCCGCAGATCAGATCGTCTGGTTTAGACGCGGCTTCCAGAATGGGCGGAACAGCTCAATTTTCGGACAACGGTTCATCACCACTTTGAGGCCGGCCGCTTCCGCTAACCGAGCCGCTTCATCATTGCGCACGCCGAGCTGCATCCAAACCACTTTGGCGCCAATATCGATTGCTTCTCGAGTGACCCCGAGTGCGGCTTTCGAGCTACGGAACACTTGCACCATGTCCACCGGGCGTTGGATCGAGGCCAGCGACGCGTAGCAGAGCAGCCCGCGAATTTCGTTCCCTGCTTCCCGCGGATTGACCGGTATCATGTCATAGCCTTGTTCGCTCAGTACCCGCAGTACCCCGTAGCTGAACTTTGTTGCGTCCGAACTGGCGCCGACCATGGCTATGGTCTTCACCGCCGAGAGAATTCCGGCAAGGTAGTCCGCCGGATAGTCGTCGTGGTTCATTGTTTGTGCTCCCGGGAAACTGCTCCCGTCCTCAGGTCAGCGTTCAACTGTTCGGGGTTGAGAGGGCCTTTGAACGGATTTCGGTAGAGTTTGTCGTGGCTTTCGACGCCCACGTCGAGCATGCAGTCACTTTTCGGTCGCGCCACGCAAAGCAGTACATAGCCATCCGCCAACTGGCGTGCATTGAGCGCCACGCCTTCGCTTTGGTCAACTTCGCCTGCAAGTAACTTCGCGGCGCATGAAATGCATCCCCCGTAGCGGCAGCCATAAGGAAGCGACACGCCGTGTTCTTCAAGCGCGACAAGAAGCACCTGGCCGCCTGCCACTTTAAAGGACTGCCCGTCACGATTGGTGAGCGTGATCGTAAAAGACCCGGGGCTGTCGTGATCCGGCTGACTGTCCTCTGATGATTGCGTCATCTCTTTGCTATATCCAGATGTCCGAAGTGCAGTCGCCCCCCGGGTAGCGCGTTTCGTGGCAACGCGCCGGTCCGTGGGGTTCTCGGGAGAAATCGACGAAAAAATTCGCATTGATCGACATGCCGCCGCTTTCTGCATTGCAGTCGACCATCAACATGCATCCGCCATTCGTGCGTATCTCGGGATAGAACTGGTTATCCCAGGTTGAGAACAGCGATGTGGTCACATAAAGCCGCTTGCCGTCGAGTGACAGTTGGATCATCTGCGGCCCGCCGGTAATCTTGTGCCCGTTGACCTCGGGTGCCTTGCCCAACAGGCCTCCCATCCAGACCTGGCCGGTGAGTTTTGGATTGGAGGGGTCAGATATGTCGTACTGGCGCAGGTCTCCGTGGAGCCAATTCGATAGATACAGGAAGCGATCGTCCATCGAAATCAGGATAACGCTGATCAGACCAGGTAGCGGAATGGGCCATTCTGGATGTCGTTGGTTTTCGACATCGATGACTTTCTCAACGATCCACTCGTTATCTTTTTTGTACCAATGAATCACATTCGAGGACAGTGCGGCGCCGACAAAGCCATGGCTTGAGTCGGGATTGTGGTGAAACCGCACTTCCAGCGGGACCAGCCCATCCTCACCCAGATAGACCGAATTCACGACGCTCTTTTTCTCGAAATCCCAGAAGTGAATCTCGCGGCCGTATTTTAGGTGGCCGACTTCTTCGAGATCAAAGCCCGGCATGAAGGTATTCGGTGCAGCCCATTCGCTGGAAACCATCACGTTGTGGCGGGGCTGATACCAGAAATCGTAATTGAACTTCATGCCCTTCAAGTCGTTCTCCCAACGCCCGACAATCTCGAAATTTTCATCAAGATGCAAAAAGCCGCCGGGGGCCTCGCCCTTCGCGTCGCCGAGCATCGAAATGATGATGTCCGAGCCGAGACAATGAACAGTATGGGGGGCCGAGAGATTCGTTTTCGCCTTGATCTCATCGCCCTTGATCACCTTGTGGAGACTCGGTTTCCTGGGGTCTGTTGCGCAGTCGACGATGTGCAGATTGGAGCTGCGCACGCCTGGCACAATCAGATAGCGCCGCTCCTTGGTGGCATCGCCGTGGCAGGAAGAGCAGGCGTTCCATCCCGTATGATGGAGCTCATCGCCGATGCCCGGCATTTCCAGACGGCTGATGACCTGCGAATAGGTGAGACTGTCAGGGTCGGCATCGATTGTAGCCAGATAGTCCGGCTTCTGAATGCCCGTGCCTATGTAGAGCGCGACGGTGTAGAGAAGTTTTTCGCGCGGCGCCTTCATTGCCGCGGCCGGGGATGCGTAGCCCGGCCCGCAGCAGCTAGCCCCATGATCTTTTTCCATGTGTCCTTGCCCCTTTGTCACTTGGTTGGTGCTTGGTCGGGTCAGACCCCTTGGTTGGGTCGTTCCACCTCAAATTAGCCGCGCTGGTGCAACTCAATCACATTGCGATC
>JANOGH010000557.1:0-2917 GCA_031414075.1 Betaproteobacteria bacterium
CGATGAGGACAAAGGCGAGCGTGCCGAAAGTGAGGAACATCACCGTTTGAAATGCATTCACCCAGGCCGTGCCGCGCATGCCGCCGAAAAACACGTAACTCATCACCACCAAGGCCACGATGGCGCTGCCCAGCTCGTAGCTGATCCAGTGTTTGGGTTCTAGGATCGTCTGTCCGTTCCGCAGCACCTCGATCATCACGGGATTGCCCGCGGCATCCTTCACCGCCGTGAGCGTTTCGAGCGTATGGCCCCCGCCCATCATTCCGATGATGATGTAGGGCACGAGCATCGCGGCGGTGAGCGCGAAGAGGACGGTGCCAATGAAGGAGCACTCCCAACGGTCCCGAAAGAACTGCACCTGCGTCATGTGCCCGAAGCGTTTGCCCAAGGCCCACAGTCGCGTGCCGATGAAAAAGATGCTAAGCGGAATGACGAGTCCCGACGCCGAGGCCATCAGTCCGTAAACGCCGATGCCGCGCTGGTAGGCGAGGCCCGAGCTGCCGAGAATGGCGAACGCTGTCATGTTCGTGCCAAAGAGCGAAAGCAGGAAGACGTACGGCCCGAGCGAGCGGCTGGCGACGAAGTAATCTTCGCCCGTCGCCTTGCCTTTGCGGAAGGCAAAGATGCCGATGTAGAGAATGACGGCGAGGTAGGCGAAGACCACGAGGGCCGGGATCATCGCTTGGTCTCCGTCTGGTTGTCCGCGCGATACGGTTCAACCTTTTCCAAATGCGCGGGCCAGGCGAACTTTACGAAGACGCCCATGAGCAGGGCCGCCACGCCCGAATACGCGGCGTGATACGCCAGGCCGATGGGCATGAACCCGAACAGCAACGGCTCGGCTTGCTTCCAGTTCCAGAAATCCTGGTGCAGGGTGTAAACTGTGAGCACCAGAAGAGAGAGAAGGATTGTTTTTTTCATAGGGAATCCTTTAGCTGAATAACCGTTGCCACACTTCGGAGCCGCCCAATCCCAGCAGCGCGAAAAATCCCAGACACAGCACGAACTGAACGCAGCCGGCGAGGAACACCGCGCCGTCACGCTCCAAACCAGCGGCCGCGAGCAGGATGATGGTGAGCGCCGGAAAGGCGTTGCTGAAAGGCACGGGCAGTGGCAGCAGGAGCAGCAAGCCGCAGACGAGGATGATGACGCCACTCGTGCGCTGAAATGTGGCCGGATATTCGGGATAGAACAGGCGGGGCTTCAGCAGCTTTTCCAAGCGACCAAACATCCGGCTGGTGACGAGCAGCAGCTTCGGCAGAAAACGCGCGGGGAGGACGTGGGCCTTGATGCGTTCCGGCACCCAAGGCCGCTGCGCTAGCGCCATGCGCAATCCCAACAGGGCGATGACCGTTCCGAAAATTGATGAGAAGCCCGGCAGCGGCACCGGCGTGATGAACGGGAACGCGAGGAAGATCAACAACGCGTCGTAGCCGCGGAGCTGCAGCACATCAATCAGTTCCCCCAGCCGAACCGGGCGGTCCGCAAAGCCGGCGGCCAGCCGCGCAAGCTGGCTCGAGAGGGTGCGTTTCAGCGCCCGCGGGCGGAGGTTGACGAGGCCGGTGGCGAGGTTGGGTTCGATGGCAGGTTCGAGGGGCATGATGATTTAGTTTTGGCAACTGAGCGGTGGTGGTCGGTTTCGAGTTGGTGACGCAAGCCGGCCAGCGCGGACTGGAGTTCGGTCAGATTTTTGGAGACCTGCTCGAGGCGGGCGAAGGCGTCGGAGCCGGCGGCGCTTTTCTCGGCCGTCTGGTTCGCCTGCTCGGCGTGCGCCTCGGCCATGCTGTTCATGATGATGCCGATGAACAGGTTCAGGATGATCATCGTGCCGAACACGATGAAGGTGACAAAATAAATCGCGACCTTGATCGCCGGAACCTGCGCCAGTTGCAAATTAAGAATGTCCGCCCAGTTGTCGAGGGTCACGAGCCGGAACAGCGTGAGGAATGTGGTGCCGAACGAGCCGAAATGAACCGGGTCGGTCTTCCCGAAAAGTTGAATGCCCGCCACCGCGTAAATGTAGAACAACAACGCGAGCAGCAGGCTCACGTAACCCATCGCCGACAAGCTCTTGAGCAGCGCCCCGACCAGCAGTTGCAGTTTGGGCAACGCGCTGACGAGCCGCAGCAAGCGCAACGCCCGCGCCAATCGCAGGACCGCCGCGAAGGGCCCGCCCACCGGCAACAAACAGACCACGATGATCAGGAAGTCGAACACGTTCCAGCCGTCAGCAAAGTAGCGCCAAGGCTGACGCCCCTGCGCGGCCATCTTGAGCAGCGCCTCGACGATGAACACGCCGAGGATGAACTTGTCCAGCCCAAGCAGGAGGGGGCCGTGCCGCTCAAGCATGGCCGGGCTGGTCTCCAGGCCGGCCACCACCCCGGCGAGTAAGATCACCGCCACGATGAAGTGGTGGAACAACTTCGCCCCGACGATTTGGTTGATGAACGCAATCATGTTCCACTCGCCGCTTTGGGCGCCACCACCGGGATCACGACCTTCTTCGGCCGCAGCAGCGACATCACCACGGACGTCGCCAGGATTAGCACGATCACGCCGAGCGCTACCAGGGTGTCAATTTTCCACGCCGTATGCGCGAGGATCATCTTCACGCCCACGAACGTCAGCACCACGCCCAAGCCGATCTTGAGGTAATGGAATTTGTCCATCACACCCGCCAGCGCGAAATACAGGGAGCGCAGGCCGAGGATGGCGAACACGTTTGAGGTATAGACGATGAACGGATCGGTGGTGACGGCGAAGATCGCGGGAATCGAATCCACCGCGAAGATCAGATCGGATATCTCCACCAGCAGGAGCACCACAAACAAGGGCGTGGCCATGAGGATGCCGTTCTCGCGTACGAAGAATTTGTCGCCCCGATAGTCCGGTGTCACGGGCATGAGCTTCTTGAACC
>JANOGH010000558.1:0-1634 GCA_031414075.1 Betaproteobacteria bacterium
CTGGCCAGTCCGTTGGCCGTGTCGTAACGCCGCGACCGGTCCTTCTCCAGGCACTTCATCATGATCCAGTCCAGGTCGCCACGCAGCAGCGTGATGGTTTCCTTGATTCGCAGCAGCCGACGGGAGGAGGCTCTGACTTCCTCCTCAGAACTCGGCGTGTCGGATGAACGAGATTTGAGCCTCCTCACGTCGGCTGCTACGAGCGTCTGGCTGAGTTTGGTGCTTGGCCGCAGCGGTTCTTTCTCCCTGATGATCTGCCGGAGCGCATCGAGGCCGCCTTGCATCATCTCCTTGGCGTCGAACGGCGTCTGGCCCACCAGCAATTCGTAGAGCAGCACGCCCAGGCTGTAGATGTCCGCGCGCGTATCAATATCCAGCCCGCTCATCTCCGCCTGCTCGGGACTGATATACGCCGGCGTGCCGATGAACTGCTGGAATTGCGTGAACACTGTCTTGTCCGTCAACTCTCCCTGCGTGGCCTTGGCGATGCCGAAGTCGATCACCTTGGGCACCGGCACGCCATCGTGCAGCGTGACGAGAATGTTCGAGGGTTTGATGTCACGGTGGATGATCCCCTTTTGGTGTGCGTGCTGGATGGCCTGGCAGACGAGGATGAACAATCGTAACCGTTCCCGGGTGGGAAGCTGATTCTGATCGCAGTACTCGGTGATCTTCATCCCGCGAACCAGTTCCATGACGAAGTAAGGCCGGCCGGTGTCGGTCACGCTGGCATCGAAGATCTTGGCGATGTTGGCGTGATCCATCATCGCCAGGGCCTGGCGCTCGGCCTCGAACCGGGCGACGATCTGCCGGCTGTCCATGCCCAGCTTGATGAGCTTGAGGGCGACGCGGCGTTTGACCGGCTCGCGCTGTTCGGCCATCCAGACTTCACCGAAACCGCCTTCGCCGATCTGTTCAAGCAGCTTGTAGCGCCCGAGCATTTGTGCCGGAGCTTCGGCCGGAGTGAGATCGAGTTTGATGGTGGGCCTCGGACCAGCAGCGGAGTTTTGCAGGAAGCTGTCCTCGACGTGATTGGCCAGCAGGGCTTCGACGCGAGCTTGCAGTGCGGCATCTCCGCCACACGCTTCTTCCAGGCAGGCGGCGCGGGCTTCAGCGCCGGCCACCTCGATGGCGCGGCCAAAGATTTCCAGGGCCTGGCGGTCTCGTTGGGCATCTTCCGGTTTCATGTTCGTTTCCGTTCCGCCCTATTAATGCGGCTGGCGCTGATCAAACCCGCCAACTTTTTCAGCATTTTCTCACCCGCTCTTTTGGAGCGCGTCCCGCAGCCAGGCCCGGCTAAAGGTCCAAAGTCGTTCCGCCGAGCGCAACGGCAGGCCTAGGCTTTCACCGGCCTCGGGCAGCGTCATCCCGACGAAATAGCGAAGCTTGACGAGTTCGGCGGCCGTGGCGTCCACTGCCGCCAACCCGTCGAGCGCCTCGTGGACGGCAAGCAACTCATCCGTGGGAACGTGGATTTCAATGCGCGATTCGTGCAATTCTTCCGGTGCGTCCAATCCGGAAGACTGGCGGACCGCGCGTTTGAGGGCGAGGTCGATGAGAATGCGGCGCATGGCCTCCGCGTCGGCGGCTAAGAAGTGCGCGCGATTCTGATACTGCGCCGATTCCTTCCCCGC
>JANOGH010000559.1:0-2357 GCA_031414075.1 Betaproteobacteria bacterium
GTTGCGCGCGTGCGCGATGCGCGCGGTCTCGGCGAGAAAGAACGGGTCGTCGATGCTTTCCAGATAGAGCAGCAGCAGTTTCAGGTCCGGGTCCTCCGCCACCACCGAGGCCAGTTCCGAGACGGTCACGTCGGCATCGTTGCCGGTGGCGTGCGAGTGCCGCACGCCGAGGCCGCGGGCGCGCAGCAGACCGTAAGGCACGACACTCATCGCGCCCGACTGGCTGACGACGGCGATCGGGCCGTCCATCGGCGGCGCTTCGATATACATGGTCGAAAACGACAGGATCGCGCCGCTGCCGAAATTGGCCAGCCCCTGCGAATTCGGGCCGACGATGCGCATGCCGCCCGCGTGCGCGGCGTCGCGCATGCGCTTCTCCTTGGCCTTGCCGGCGACCGGATCGGTCTCTCCAAACCCGGAGGTCATCACCACCGCGGTTTTCACCCCGCGCTGCGCGCACAGCTCGACCGCTTCGATCGCCGCATCGCCGGCCAGCGCGACGATGGCGGCTTCCGGTGCCTCGGGCAGCTCGGCAAGCGATGGATAGGCCTTGAAACCCTGGATCTCGGCGCGCTTCGGGTTGATCGGGTAAACCTTGCCCTTGAAGCCGTGGCGGGAAAGATAAAGCAGCGGGCGCCCGCCGATCTTGTTCTCATTTTCGGATGCCCCGATGACGGCGACGGATTTCGGGTTCAGTACCGTGCGCAACGCCTCGCGCAATACGTCTTTCATTGCTTTTTATCCTCAGGAAAAATCAAAACCCAACACAGAGGCACAGAGGGCACAGAGAACACAGAGAAACCCGAACACGTGATTTCATGTATTGCGAATGTAGCGATTGGTAGTTGCGTCAACTTGTGCGAATCAATTTACGATTTCCTCTGTGCCCTCTCTTGCCCTTCCTCTGTGTCCTAAAAGGGTACTCCGACGTGCTACGCACGTAGGGTATCTGTGTCAACGCTCCTAATGCCGGCTTCGGCCGGCTATTACGCTTTGTCGAAATAGGGAATCTTCCGGCCGGCGAGCTGGGTGAAGCGGGCACGGACGCGGTCGCCGATCTGCAGGCCCGCGTCGCCGTGCGCCATGAGGCGGAAGCCTTCGTCGGCATCGACCAGCACGATCAAGTAAGGCGCATGCGCCCGCCATTCCTCGGTCGGCGCGCGCGCGACCAGCGTGCGCGCATGCACCCTACCCAGCCCCGACGTCTGCAGCGTGGCCGGTGCGGAGGTGCCGCATTGCGGGCAGAAACTGCGCTGAAAATACCAGATGGCTTTGCAGTTTCCGCAAGCCTGATAGGCAATGCCGTCGCCGTCCTTGGTCCAGTCGGATGGGCTCATGCCGACTCCAACACAAGCGAGACATGCGACGACAGTACCCCGCCGTCACCATGAAGCAAGGCAAGACTTGCGTTCTTCGCCTGCCGGTTCTGCGCACGGTTGGTCAGTTGCCGATGCGTTTCGACCAGATGCGCCATCGCACCGCCGACACCGCAATGGCCATAGGAAAGCAGTCCGCCGTGCGTATTCAGCGGCATTTTTCCGTCATGACCAAAGCGGCCTTCGCGCGCCTGCCGGCCGGCTCCGCCCCGCGGCGCCAGTCCGATTTCTTCAAGGAGAATCGTCAGCGTGATCGTGAAGCTGTCGTAGATCGCGGCATAGTTGACATCGGCCATCCGGATGCCGGCGGCCGCGCGCGCCTTGTCCACGGAGGCCGCCGCGCCAAAGTGCGTGAGGCTGGGCGCGGCGCTGATGTGCTGATGGGTATGCGCCTGCCCGGTGCCGCGGATGCGCACCGCGAAATCATTGCTGCGGGCGCGGCTCACGACAAAGGCGGCCCCGCCGTCCGATACCGGACAGCAGTCGAGCAGCTTCAGCGGCGAGGCAATCGCCTTCGAGCCCAGCACGGCATCGACCGTGATTGGCTCCCTGAACTGCGCGCCTGGGTGCATGCAGGCGTGTTTGCGCATCAGCACTGCCAGCTCGGCCAGGTCCGTTTCCGATGTGCCGTGTTCGAGCATGTAACGCGATGCAACCAAGCCGTAGTACGCGGGAATGGTGGCCCCCAGCGGCACTTCGTAAAGCGGATGGCCGACCTGCGCCAACGTCTGGATCGCGGAATCCCGGCTCTGCCCGGTGAGCCGATTTTCGCCCGCCACAACCAGGATGTTCTTCGCCACGCCGGATTCGACCAGGTGATGCGCCAGCATCGTCATCGCGAAACCGGTCGCCCCGCCGAGCTGGATCGCGTGCGCGTACTCCGGCTTCAGGCCGAAGTGCTCCGCGAACACCGTGGACAACATCAGGTGCGGCATGGTCGTCGAATACCCGCACACGAGGCCGTCGATGTCGCGCCGCTCC
>JANOGH010000560.1:0-2645 GCA_031414075.1 Betaproteobacteria bacterium
GTCGACGCGGCGCGAACCGACGGACTCCTTTGCATCCAGTGCCTTCGCCAGTTCAATGATGTCCTTACGGTGGCGCAGCGGCGGCAGTTGCAGTGTCAGTCCGTTCAACCGGTAGTAGAGGTCTTCGCGGAATTCGCCGGCCTTCACCAGATCGGCCAGCCGGTGATGCGTGGCGCATACCACGGCTATGTCGACCTTGACCGGAACTCCTCCCAGCGGCGTGACGGCGCGATCCTGGAGGACACTCAGCAACCGCGCCTGCAGCGCCGGCGGCATTTCGCCGACCTCGTCGAGAAACAGGGTGCCGCCATGCGCGCGCTGGATCTTGCCTGGCGCTCCTTTACGCTTCGCGCCCGTAATCTCGCCGTCCTCGAACCCGAACAGCTCCGCCGTCATCAACGCTTCCGGAATCGCCGCGCAATTGAGGGCGATGAATTCGCCTGCCGCGCGCGGGCCGCTGTTATGGATCGCACGCGCCAACCACTCCTTGCCCGTGCCGGTTTCCCCTTCGATCAGAATCGGGATGTCCCGTCCAAGCGTGCGCCTTGCCTTGTCGATAGTCACGAGCAGCGCCGGGTCGGAGGCGCCCAGCGCCTCGAGAGTCAGCGCTTGCCGCGCCGGTTCGCCGGGGAGTTGCTTTTCCTGTTTTGACGGTTCGAGTGCGGCACTCGGTATTACCTGCCTCGGAACGGCGGGATGGGCGAGTCGCAGAAACACCGGTACACCGTTGTTTTGCAGCCGGACCTTAATCGTCGACGGTGACGCAGATCTCAGATTGCCGAGTATCTGCTCGAACGGCGCATCGAACAATTCCTCGAATCGTCCGTGGAACCCGCGCGGCTGCAGATCGAGCTGACTACAGGTCGCCGGCGTAGCCGCAAGAAAATCGCCGTTGGGCGAGAACGCAACCTGCACGTCGAATGGGCTGCCAAGGTAGCTCTGCTCCTGATGAACGTTGAATACCACGTCATGGCTGAAGCGGTGCTGGAACATCTGCCTTTCGATGACGCGTACTGACAGCTGTACAAGTGCAAGCGTATGGCGCTGGTGATACCGATAGTCGCAGGTTATGTCGAGAACCCCGGCGACCTCGCCAAAAGGATCGAGCACCGGCGCCGCCGAACATGCCAGGAAATGATTCTGGCGAATGTAGTGGTGTCCAGCGTAGATCACGACCGGTTGACGCTCGATGATGGCGGTGCCGATTGCGTTGGTGCCCTTCTGATTTTCAGCCCAGGAAACGCCGGGTTTGAGCGCAATATGCTGTGCTTTCGGCAGAAAGTCCGGATCGCCCATCGAATGCAGGATGACACCTTCGCCACTGCACAAGAGCACCACACTGCCCGACCCGGTGAGTTGATGATGGAGGTTTTCCATCACCGGAGTAGCCAGATTGATCAGGTTGCCATACTGGCTGACGACAATTCGCAGATCGGTTTCATCGACCCGGCCGATCTCGCGGATGCGATCGTAGGCCACACCGAAGGCGGCGCTACGCTGCCAGGAGCGCTCGATGAAGTCAGGGACGATGCCACGCGGCACGCGCCCGTTGCTGAGAAACTGTCCATAGGCGCGACGAATCGCCGCGACGTCAGTGGTCGGCTGATGCTGTTTCATTCGACCTCCTCCCCCCATCCCGACTCAGGATCGGAGCCGGACAAGAGATATGATTATTGCCGGAGATCGTGGCGGAGGGCCTCTCCTGTTATCGTCCATTCCCAGCCACAAACCGGATTGGGCATCCCGCGTTCTTTGCGACGCTTGCCTGCATACAAACACAGGCGCCCCAACGGGGTCAACGACCTTTCCTTGACCGTTGCTCGGCGGAAATTTCATTTTGCACCGCAAGATTTCGCTACAACGTGGATGCCCTTGGACGCAACCCGCCGGCGCGCCCCCTTGCGCTATGCAACCGGATGAATTTTTTACTATTCCGGTCCGCAGCTCGGCGCTTGCCAGGGTTTGGCCGAGCGCCCTGCCGTGCCCGTTCCGGCCACCGAAGCGACGGCCTTATGGCGCAGTGCAATATAGTTGCCCCAGAATCAGCGGTTGTCGAGATCCGAGATGCGCTCCTCGTACGCTCTGAGCATGCACTCGACGTCGTTGCAGACGTCGCGTGCGTCGTGAAGCCAGGCGCGCTGGGCTTCCATCAGCATCCTCGGGTCGGCACCGCGACGGATCGCCCCGCGAAACGCCAGCGCCATGCGTTCGTCCGCTTCGGCAAGCCGCGGGTTCGAGCACAATAATTTCTCGGCGTTGGATTTCGCGCGGCTGCAATCCAGAGCCGCCAGGACCGGCGCGGGAACCGCCAGGGCGAGAGTGATGCCAAGAACAACGAGCCCGTTCATGCGACCAGTCTCCCGCCTTCGAGCACCGGCACCGCATTCAGTGCGCTCAGGCGGGCCGCGAAATGCACTTCATGGGTCAGATTGCGCTCGACCATCATGCGCCCGACGCGCGCACGCAGCAGGCAATCGGCCGCGTCTTCGCTGCGGAACAGGCTCCGCGCCGCCAGCGCGGCATCCGAAAAGTCGCTGTTCTCATCGAGCGCCCGCGACAGCAGATCGACCAGATAGCCGGCGCCGTACAGGTCTTCGAGATTGACCATGCCCATCGATCCCGAGCAGACGATCAGGATGGTCTTG
>JANOGH010000561.1:0-8179 GCA_031414075.1 Betaproteobacteria bacterium
CACCAGCGCCCGATCGCTGCCGCCACGCTGGTAAGTCAGACTGCCGCCGATGCGCAGATTCTCGTCGACGATGCACACCCTTGCACCGGCATCCGCGCAAGCCAGGGCGGCGGATAGCCCGGATGGACCGGCTCCGATCACCAGCACGTCGCAGAAATCGTAGCGCTTCGGCGTGCGCAGGCGCGGCGCCGAGAAGTCCACTTTGCCCAGCCCGGTGATGCGGCGGAAAATGCGCTCCCAGAACGGAAACAGCGCTTTCGGCGTGTGGAAGGCCTTGTAATAAAAGCCGACCGGAAACAGGGCCGACAAGCGGTCGAGAATGCGTGCGCGATCGGTCTTGACGCCACCAAAGGTATTGACTGCCGTCAGGCGCATGCCCTTGCGCAGCGGCGCGACGTCACCGCGCAGATTCGGCCGTGCGCCGTCCTGAAACAACGCATTGACGTCATGATTTGCCATCGACATCACGCCCCGCAGGCGGTGGTATTTGAAGCTGCGTCCCAGCGCGCTTACGCCGGCGGCGCACAATGCGCTGGTTACCGTGTCGCCGGCGAACCCCTGGAAGCGCCCGGCCTCAAACTCGAAGTCGAGCGCAGTCGAGCGGTCTAGCCACTCGCCGTCTATCTTCGGCAGCCGTGCACTCATGCCGGCCCCTCGCCGTACAGAAAAGTGCGCCGCACTTCATCGGTCGCGGTGTTTCGCTCGGCGACGAACCAGATGCCGCTCGCCAGATGCAGCCACCATTCTCTCTTGATACCGGGCGCGCCATTGCGGTTGAACACGTAGTCCGTCCACTCGGCGTCCGAGCAGGCGTCCGGATCCGGCATCGGCCGGATTTCGCCGCCATACTGGAATTCTGCGACCGGTCGCAGGCCGTTGATCGGGCACCGCATCAGTTTCATGGCAAGTCCAAATTCATTGCCGCCAAGACGCCAAGAGCGCCAAGGAAACCCGGACGATGAAGCAATCACAATTTCTTTGCGATCCGTCGAGTTCTGTTTCGCATTTTCTTGGCGTTCTTGGCGTCTTGGCGGCGAATCGCATTTCATTGTCCAACTGACGCCGCCCCTTTCTCCCCAGTCAGCTCGTATTCCGCGAAACGGGAAAGCCGGAATCCTTCGATCAACTCGTGATCGCGGTCGTTGGCCACGGTGTAAGCCATGGTCTTCCCGGACACCGGCGTGGCCTTGAAGCCCCAGGTTCCCCAACCCGAATCGAGATAAAAACCTTCGATCGGCGTCTTGCCCATGATCGGTGCGAAGTCCGGCGTCATGTCGGCCATTCCCGCCCATTGGCGGTTGATGTTCGCTTGCGAAAGAAAAGGGAACAGGTCCAACATGTGGTCGGCGAGTCCCTCGACGAAATCAAGCGTCGAGCGGGTGGAATGCAACTCGTACGGATCGAGCGCTGCGCCCATTACCAATTCGCCGCGGGCGGATTGGCTGACGTAGACATGCAAGCTGCCGGAAACAAGAATTGGATCCAGCCATGGCTTCATCGGCTCGGACACCATGGCCTGCAATGGATGGATATAGATGGGTGTGCGGATGCCCACCATGTCGGTGATTCTCGGCGTGGAGCCGGCGACGGCGCACAGCACCTTGGTCGTGGCGATGTCGCCACGGCTGGTTCGCACGCCCGTCACGCGGTTACCGTCCATGTTGATGCCCAGCACTTCGGTTGTCTGATGAATTTCGACGCCGCGCCGGTCGGCGCCGCGGCCGTAACCCCAAGCCACCGCGTCGTGACGCGCGATCGCTCCCGGAGCATGATAGAGAGCGCCCAGGATCGGCGCGTGCCCGCCGCAGGAGAGGTCCATGTGCGGACAGGCTTCATCGATTTCCTTGCGCCCCACCAGCTCGCTGTCGACCCCGAGGTGCTTGTTGACCTCGGCGCGCCAGCGCATGGTGCGCACAGCCGAATCGGTATGGGCCAGCGTAAAGTGGCCGCGCGTCGAGTAGAAAATATTCAGGTCGAAATCGGCGGCAAGGTCCTGCCACAGTCGCAGCGAAGCGTCATAGAAAGCCACGCCCTCCGCGGTCAAATAATTGGAGCGCACGATGGTGGTGTTGCGGCCGGTGTTGCCCCCGCCGATATAACCCTTCTCCAGCACCGCTACATTGCTGATCCCGTGGTCTCTCGCAAGATAGTAAGCGGCCGCCAACCCATGTCCACCGGCGCCGATGATTACGACGTCGTAGCCGGCCCGCAACCGCTCCGGGGTGCGAAACATGCGCGGTTCCGGGTACCGGGCATTGAGGGCAAAGCGCAGCAACCGGAGCGGCATGAAGCACAATAAATCAAGTTCGAATCGGAGCCCGATGTTGACGACGCTGGATAATTTCGTCAATACCAACAGGAAGCTTTTTTTCTTATTGGGAAACCCATGGTCGCCGGAGACGGGAAGGCTCCAGAGGCGCCTCTGCTACAATCCGGCGCTCCCAACCTATTGACGCACATGAAAATAGCCTTCGTCCTCGATCCGCTCGACAGTCTCAAGACCACTAAGGATTCCTCGTACGCGATGATGCGTGAGGCCGCGTCACGCGGTCACGCGTTGGCGGTGCTGCATCAGGAGGACCTGGTGTTACGCAACGGCAAAGCGCTCGGCTATGCAAGGGATCTGGCGCTGATGTCAGACGAAAAGCAGTGGTATCGGGTCAGTGAACGCCGGGCCGTGGGCCTGGAAACGTTCGACGCGGTGATGATGCGCAAGGACCCGCCGTTCGACATGGAGTATATCTACAGCACCTACCTGCTGGAACTGGCGCAACGGCAGGGCGCTCGCGTGATCAACGATCCGCGGGCGGTGCGCGACAACAACGAAAAGCTGGCCATTGCCCGATTCCCGAAATTCACGGTGCCCGCTCTGGTCACGCGCGAAGAAGCGTTGATCCGCGACTTCCTTGCCGAATACGGCGACATCATCGTCAAGCCGCTGGACGGAATGGGGGGCACTTCGGTGTTCCGCTTGCATCGTCAGGACCACAACATCGGGGTGGTGATAGAAACGGTGACGCATTACGGAAGGCGCACGGTCATGGCGCAAAAATTCATCCCGGAAATAGCCAAGGGCGACAAGCGCGTGCTGATCATAGACGGCGAGCCGGTTCCCTACTCGCTGGCGCGCATACCAAAGCAAGGCGAAACCCGCGGTAACCTCGCGGCGGGCGGGACAGGCGTAGCGCAACCCCTGTCGGATCGCGACCTGGAGATTGCGCGCGCGCTGGGACCTGAACTCAAGGCGGCGGGCCTGCTGCTCGTCGGTCTGGACGTGATCGGCGACTACCTGACTGAAGTCAACGTGACCAGCCCCACCTGCATGCGCGAGATTGCCGACCAGACCGGTTTCAATGTCGCGGGCATGATGATCAATGCGCTCGAGAAAGCGGTGAACGGTGAACGGTGAACAGCGAACCGGAAGCGGATACCGCTCTTTTTACTGGTCACCGTTCACCGTTCACTGTTCACCGATTACTGTTCACCGATCACGCCTTATTGATCCTTCCCTAATTCACATCAGTGAATTAGATCAACCCTCACCCTCTCCCTCCGGGAGAGGGCCGGGGTGAGGGATTGAGCGTTCCAACTGTCATCAACTACGAAACGCTCAATAGCTTGCAAAGGTAGAATCCCCGTATCGTTCCCGATTGACGTCAAGGCATACATGGTCGGTATTCTCATCATTGCTCACGGCACGCTCGGTGAAAGCCTGATTCACAGTGCGAGTCACGTGATGGGCGGCCGGCCCGCGCAACTGGCGCATATCGGCGTGAGCCTGCATGACGATCCGCAGGCGGTGCTGCCACAGGCGATCAAATTGCTTCACGGCGTGGATGAAGGCGGCGGCGTCCTGGTGCTATCCGACGTGTACGGCGCCACGCCGAGCAATATCGCCTGCAGGCTGCTCATCCCCGGAAAAATAGAAGGCGTGGCGGGCGTGAACCTGCCCATGCTGGTGCGCGCACTGACTTATCGCAACGAACCGCTGAAAACCGTCGTGGCCAAGGCCATCTCCGGCGGCATCGAAGGCGTCATGCAAATGCCCATTGCGCAGGTGAGAAATGCAACAACGGGAAATTGAGATCGTCAACAAGCTCGGACTGCACGCCCGTGCGTCGGCCAAACTCACGCAGATGGCCGGCCAGTTCACTGCCGAAGTCTGGATATCCCGGGACGCCCGCAAGGTCAACGCCAAGAGCATCATGGGCGTGATGATGCTGGCCGCGGCAAAGGGTTCGGTCGTGACAATCCAGACCGACGGTCCGGACGAAGCCCAGGCCATGACGGCGCTGGTTGGACTGATCAACGAGAAATTTGGAGAAGGGGAGTAATTCGGTGACAGGTGACAAGTTACTGGTGACGAGTCTCGGAATCTCGATCGCTTCGTTACTCGTTACTTGTCACTCGTCACTGATCTGATATGAGTTTTACCATTCACGGCATCGGCGTGTCGGGCGGCATCGCGATCGGCCATGCGCAATTGGTATCGCACGCGCAGCTCGAAGTCGCACACTACGACATCTCCGGGTCGCGCGTCGCCGAGGAAAAAACCCGTTTCGACGCCGCCGTCGTCACGGCGCGCGCGGAGCTCGCCAGCCTCGGCGAGCATATTCCGGCGGGCGCGCCGGCCGAGTTCGAAGCCTTCCTCAACGTGCACCTGATGATTCTCGACGATCCGACACTGTCGGAGATGCCCAAGCATCTGATCGAATCCCTGCAGTGCAACGCCGAATGGGGGCTCAAGCTGCAGATGGATGCGCTGATCGATCAGTTCGAGCGCATAGAGGACGGCTATCTCAGGGACCGCAAGACCGACGTCATCCAGGTTGTCGAGCGCATCCTCAAGGTCTTGATGGGACGCCCCGGCCAGGTGCTGGCGCGCAGCGCGCCGGAGGAAAACAGCATTCTCGTCGCACACGACCTGTCCCCCGCCGACGTCATCCAGTTCAAGGGCCATCGGTTCGCAAGCTTCATCACCGATCTCGGCGGCGCCACTTCGCATACCGCGATCATCGCCCGCAGCCTGAACGTCCCCTCGGTGGTGGCCCTGCATCATGCGCGCACGCTGATCCGCGAGAACGAAGTCCTGATCATCGACGGCAACAGCGGCGTGGTCATCGTCAATCCGGACAAGGCGGTGCTCGCCGAATACAAGCTGCGCCAGGAGCTGTGGGAACTCGAGCGCCTCAAGCTCAAGCGCCTCAAGAAAACCAGGACGACGACGCTCGATGGCACGTCAGTCGAACTGCAAGCCAACATAGAGCTGCCCGACGACGTCGCCGATGCGAAGGACAACGGCGCCGACGGCGTGGGACTGTTCCGCACGGAATTCCTCTACCTCAATCGGGGCGACCTGCCGAGCGAGGACGAGCAGTTCGAAGCTTATCGGCGCGTCGTGCAGGACATGGATGGCCGACCGGTCACCATTCGCACTTTCGATCTCGGTGCCGACAAACATGTCGATGCCACCGAGCGCGTCGCGCCCAACCCGGCACTGGGACTGCGCGCGATCCGGTTGTGTCTGGCCGAGCCGCAGATGTTTCACCGCCAATTGCGCGCAATCCTGAAAACATCGCACTACGGCAAGGTGCGCATCCTGATCCCGATGCTGTCCTCGGCCAACGAACTCAACCAGACGCTGCATCACATCGCAGAAGCCAAGCGCAGTCTCGACGAAGACGATATTGCCTACGATAAGAAGATACCGGTCGGCGGCATGATCGAGATTCCGGCTGCCGCGCTGTCGCTTTCAACCTTCACGCGCAGACTCGATTTTTTGTCGATTGGCACCAACGATCTGATCCAGTATCTGCTCGCGATCGATCGCGCGGATGATACCGTCGCGCATTTGTATGATCCATTGCATCCGGCGGTGCTCAACTTGATGGCGCACATCATTCGCAGCGCCAAGCAGGCCAATGTGCCGGTCGCCGTATGTGGTGAATTGGCGGGCGACGTGCGCCTCACCCGCGTGCTGCTGGGTTTCGGTTTGCGCCAATTTTCGATGCATCCCGCGCATCTTTTGTCGGTCAAGCAGCAGGTTCTTAAATCCGACCTGCAAAAAGTCACTGGCTTGTCCCATAAGATGCTGCGCAGCGACGACCCGGAAAAAATCGAGCAACTGCTGGCACGCATGAACGAGTGACCCAGGCCCCATGCTGCACAGAATCCGCGCGGTGCGCCAGGATGATGCCGACCGGCAGCGCCACTGGTTCCAGGATGATTATTTCGATTTGTTCGCCTGGACCGACCTGGCCGGAAAGGTGATCGCGTTTCAACTCTGCTACGACCGCCTGAGCCATGAACGCGTGCTGGCGTGGAGCGAAAATTCAGGTTTCAGTCATCGCCGGATTGACGACGGCGTGGTGTTGCCCGGACCGAAAATGACTCCGGTAATGGTCGCCGACGGGACCTTTGCCGGGCTGCAGATCGCCGCCGAATTTGATAAACGCAGCACAAGCCTGGACCAGCGCTTGAGGCAGTTTATCGGCCGCAAAATCGGCGAAGCATCGGCGCGCAAACTTTACTGACCCTCCGCCATGCGCATCGATTCGGAACGACTGGCCCAGCATTTTTCAGGCGGCATGAAGCGGCTCTATGTCGTATACGGCGAAGAACTGCTGCTGGCGCTGGAAGCCGCCGACCGCATACGTGCGAAAGCCCTGGAGCAGGGGTACTCGGAGCGCCAGGTGCTGATCGCCGATGCCAATTTTGACTGGTCGGAGCTCGCCATGACGAGCAACAGCCTGTCGCTGTTTTCACCAAGACGCGTGCTCGATTTGCGCATTCCCTCCGGCAAGCCCGGCAAGGATGGCAGTCAAGCGTTGCAGACCCTGGCCGGTGCTCTGCCGGAGGAAACAGTGACCTTGATCACGCTGCCGGCCATGGATCGCCAGACGCTGTCTTCGAAATGGTTCGAAACCCTCGATGGCGCAGGGGTGACGGTGCATGCCGCCGCGATCAAGCGCGGCCATCTCGGCCAGTGGCTGGCCGGCCGCCTGGCGCAACAACAGCAGCAGGCCGACGTCCAGACCATCGATTTTCTGATCGGTCGGGTGGAGGGCAATCTAATGGCTGCCCATCAGGAGGTACGCAAACTCGCGCTGCTGTTTCCCGCCGGCGCGCTTGCGTTCGATGAAGTCAGAAACGCCGTCGTCGATGTCGCGCGCTTCAACGTGTTTGACATCGGCGCAACCTTGCTCAAGGCCGACCGCGCGCATTTCGTGCGCATGCTCGACGGCCTGCATGGCGAGGGTGTCGCGGCGCCACTGGTCCTGTGGGCGATTGCGGAAGAAGCGCGCGTCATGGCTCGCGTCAAGGGCGCAGTGGCCCGGGGCCGTCCGCTGCCGCAGGTGCTGCGCGACGCGCGGGTCTGGGGGGCGCGCCAGGATCTGATGCCGGTCGCACTGCGTCGTGTCACGCAGGCGCAACTGATGGCCGCCCTGCGCGGTGCGGCCGAGGTCGACCGCATGATCAAGGGCCTTGCCAGCGGCGATGTATGGGATGCGCTGTTGAGCCTCGGACTGGGCCTGATGGCCGAGCCGCAAGGTCGCGAGACGGCGAATCGCGGTAAAATCGCCGCCGGACTTCGCGGGTAGAAGAATGGATATTCAGTCCTACATGCACTCGGTGGGCAAGGCGGCGCGGCACGCGGCGCGCAGCATCGCGAAAACTGAAACCGCCGCGAAGAATCATGCGCTGATGACAATGGCGGAAGTCGTCGAACGCGATCGGTCGCGCCTGGGCGAGGCCAACGCCCGGGATGTCGCGGCGGCGCAGGCCAGGGGCCTCGATGCGGCTTTGATCGATCGCCTGACCCTCACGCCGAAAAGTATCGCGGCCATGGCGCAGGGTTTGCGCGAGATTGCACAACTGCCCGACCCGGTAGGCGAGATCAGCGACCTGCGCTACCGGCCCAGCGGAATACAGGTTGGCCGAATGCGGGTGCCTTTGGGAGTCATCGGCATCATTTATGAAGCGCGCCCGAATGTGACCGCAGATGCCGCCGGCTTGTGCCTGAAATCCGGCAACGCGGCGATTCTGCGTGGTGGTTCCGAAGCCATCCATTCCAACCAGGCGGTGGGCGCCTGCGTGCATGCGGGCCTCAAAGCGGCAGGCCTGCCGGAAACCGCGGTGCAGGTGATCGAGACTACGGATCGCGCTGCCGTGGGCGAAC
>JANOGH010000562.1:0-4470 GCA_031414075.1 Betaproteobacteria bacterium
GAATCTTTCGCGTCCTTGCAGACCTGCTGGCCGATCGGCCCGTACAGGACTGTCTTCACATGGTCGTAGTTGTTGAACAGGAATGGCAATGATACGAACCCGAACTGCGGCTGCCAATTGCCCAGCGTGCCCAGGTCGCTCCAGCACATGTCGAGTGTGCCGAGCTGCAGTGCCTCCGCCGAGGTGCGCAGATTGAAAAGCTGGGATGCCGGACGGATGCTGATCGTGACTGCGCCGTTGGTGCCCTGCCTGACCTTCTCGGCGAATTTCTCCGCCACGCCGTGGATCAGATGGGTGGTCGGAACATGGTGCGAGAACACCAGATTGATCGGTGTTTGTCCCCAGCTGCGCCGCGACAGCGCCATGGCGCCGGCAACCGCGGCGCCAACCTTGAACAGGTCACGTCTGGATACTGCCATGGTGATTTTCCCCTCCTTGCGTGTCATCGCGACGCGATGGCATCTTATTCTCTGAAATCGGAATGCATCATAACAACCTTGCTTCCATATTGTCCCGCTTCGCAGCCGCGGCAATCCTGCATGCGTCGATTGCGGGGCCCGGAATTGCCGCACGGCGAGCTGGCTTGGCCGGGGATCGTCGATCCTTTATGCACGCCCGCAATTGCGATAAGGTGTCAGCAGGAGGTTGGTCAATATGGTGGATCGACGTGAATTTCTGCGCCTCGGCGCCGGTACTGCACTCGGGCTGGCCGCAACTGGGGTGCGGGCCCAGTCCGGTCCCGGCATCCGACGCTACGCGCGTTTGGGGCGCACCGGGCTGAAGGTCTCGGACATCTCGTTCGGATCGGCGAGCATGTCCGACGCTGCGCTCGTGCGCCATGCGCTTGCGCGCGGCATCAATTACTTCGACACCGCCGAGAGCTACCGCTGGGGCGGCGCCGAGGAGGCCATCGGCGAGGCGCTGAAAGGCCGGCGCAACGAAGTGCTGATTGCCAGCAAGACCAAGGCCGGCGACAGCGATACCCGCACCGCAATGATGACGGCGCTGGAGAAAAGCCTCAAGCGATTGCAGACCGACAGGGTGGACGTGTATTTCAATCACGCCGTCAACGACGTGGCGCGGATGCAGAATCAAGAGTGGTGGGAATTCACCGAACTCGCAAAACGGCAGGGCAAGATCCGCTTCCGCGGCATGTCCGGCCACGGCAGCAACCTCATCAGCTGTCTCGACTACGTCATCGACCACGATCTCGCCGACGTGATCCTGGTGGCCTACAATTTCGCCCAGGATCCGAGTTTCTACGACAAGCTGCGCCACACTTTCCATTGGTCGTCAATCCAGCCGGACCTGCCGCGGGTGCTGGACAAAGCCAGGAAGAAGGACATCGGTGTGCTCGCGATGAAGACGCTGATGGGCGCGCGCCTGAACGACATGCGGGCCTACGAGCGGCCGGGCTCGACGTTTTCGCAGGCGGCGTTCCGCTGGGTGCTGTCCGCGCCGCAGGTGGATGCGCTGCTGGTTTCGATGAACACTACGGCCGAGATCGACGAGTATGTCGCGGCTTCCGGTACGGCGCGGGTCACCGGCGCCGACATGGAACTGCTCGAGCGCTATGCGCTTCTGCAGTCCGGGCGCTACTGCCAGTCGGCGTGCAACGACTGCGCCGGGAGTTGTCCGCAGAATGTCGCCATCGCTGAGGTGCTGCGCGCCCGCATGTACGACGTCGATTACGGCGACTCGCTGCTTGCCCGCACAGAATATGCCGCGCTCGGCAAGCCGGCCGAGTCCTGCCTGACCTGTACCACGCAGTCCTGCCTGAACGCCTGCAGCAGGGGCATCCCGATCGCCGAATACACCCGCGATGCGGCGTACAGGTTGGGTTAACCCTTAACCGCAAAGGCGCAAAGGCGCGAAGGAAACGCACAGGAAAGCGAGAACTGAAAAAGAGTGAGGCAATGTTGAAGGAGAAATACCTGAGGAGGGAAATTATTGCTCGCGAGGTCTGCCCACCATGCAATTCACTTCCATTTTCCGATTTTCTTTGTTCTTCTTTGCGACCCCTTTGCGCCTTCGCGCCTTTGCGGTTAAGGGGTTGATGTAGATAGCTCATCATGTCCCGATTCCTCGCGCATTTCCTTTTTCTGCTCGCCGCCTGGACGCTGGTCATCAAGTACATTTTCCCCGCGGCCTATGCGCTACACGCAGGCGTGCCGGTCCTCACCCATGTGATGTGGGATTTCTGGTGGGTGGCGCATATCTGGCTCGGCTGGGCGCTGATCACCCGGCCGCGCTACACGGTCGCATTCGCGATCACGATGTCGGTGGTCGAGATCGTCATCGTCGTGACCAAGTTCGCGTGGTTTCTTTCCGAGCCGCAGTGGGATATCTGGCACACGAACTGGTTCATCAACAAATGCTTCGTGCTGGCGTGCTTCATCCTCCTGCTCGGGTACCTGCTCTGGAACCGGCGCTTCTCTGTCGCGCGCGCGATCTGAACTGGAACCCGAGTCAGATTCCGGGAGCGGCCTTGTTTGCGCACGCGTCCGTCATGGCCCAGCGTTTTCTTGCGCTCCTGGTTGCAGGCGGCGCGGCGGAGTCGGGCCGCGCCCACGCTGGCGCCGAAATGTCCCGTGCTATCCTGTGCACGAGAAGGGCGTTATGCGGCGGGACAGTCGCATCCACAGCAATGACAGGAGGAAGCCCATGGTATCAAAGGACCGGAAATGGGAACAGTTGGCCGACCGCCTCAAGGTAAGCCGGCGTGATTTCGTTTTCACCGTGCTCGCGTCGGGCGCCTTGTCGCTTGCGCCGCGCCTGACGAGTGCCCAGCCGGCTGGCGTGCCGTACAAGATCGGCGTGCTGCTGCCCTCGACCGGCACCGGGGCCAATTACATGGCGCATTGCATAAAAGGTCTGCCAGTCGCGATCGCGGAACTCAACAAGCGCGGCGGATTGCTCGGACGGCATCCGGTGCAGATGATCTACCGTGACGACGAAACCAAGCCGGACGTCGGCGCGCGGGAAGCGAAATCGCTGATCCTCAACGACAAGGTCAACGCCATCTTCGGCACCTATTCGAGCGCGGTGGCCCTCGCGATCCAGGAAATCATCCATGAGCACAAGGTGCTGCATTTCGCAGCGACCTCCAACAGTTCCAAGATCACCCAGGACAACTACACGCCGTACACTTACCAGTTCTGTCCCGACAGCAACATGCAGTCGGGCGCGGTGGTGGTCGCCGTTGCGCGCATGGCCAAAAAGAACAACTGGAAGACCTATGTTTCGCTCGGGCAGGACTACGAGTGGGGCCGCGAAACGCACAGGGGCTTCACCACCGGTCTCACCAGGGCCGCCGCCGACATCAAGGAAACCCGCCAGTTGTGGTTCAAGCTCGGCGAGACCGACTTCACCTCGTACATTACCGCGATCATGGCGGCGAAGCCCGATTTCATGTTTGGCGCGATCGCCGGCAAGGATGCCGAAACCTTCATGCAGCAGGCAGGCCAGATGGGCCTGTTCAAGCGCGTGCCGTTCCCCGGCGGCCTGATCGCCGTGAACGACCTCAAGGCGCAGCGCAAGACGCTGCCGCGCGGTCTGATCGGGCTCGCGCGCTGTCCGTTCTTCGCGCATCTGAACGAGCCGATCATGCAGGAGTACATCAAGCGCGACCGCGCCGCGTTCGGCGCAGACGGCTATCCGGACGACTGGGCGTGCATGTACTACGACGCGCTGGGCGGACTGGAGCAGGGCGTGCAGATGGCGAAGAGCATCGAAACCCAGGCGATCGTCAAAGCGCTGCGCTGCGCCACCATCAACACGTGCCGCGGCAAGCGCAGCTTCCGCGATTGCAGCAACCAGCTCAACGTGCCGTCCTACGTTGGCGAGGTCTGGGATTCGCCGGACTACCCGTTCCCGATCTACAAGCCGGACACCATGGCGGTGGTGGAGGGCAACGAAGTCTGGACGCCGACCTGCGAGGAAGTCGAAAAACTCAAGAAAAAGCGCGCATGACGCATTGATTCGGCAGCCGGCGGGACGGCGCCGATTCCGGTCCGGCGCTGATTCCGCAGCACGACCCGCGCTTTCTCCAAACCAATGGACATCGGCCCCTACGTACTCCAGCTATTCAGCGGATTGTCGCGCGCGATGGTGCTGTTCCTGCTGTCGGCCGGGTTATCGCTAATTTTCGGCGTCATGAACATCCTCAACTTCGCGCACGCGACGTTGTGGCTATTGGGTGGATACATCACCTTTTCGCTCTTTCAGTTCCTGGGCGAGTTGTTTGGCGCCAGTCCGTGGCTGCTGCTGCCGACGATCGTCGGGGCGACGTCGGCTATGGTGTTGATCGGATTCGCGCTCGAGCGCTTCCTCATCCGGCGGACTTATGAGCGCGAGTTGCCCGAACAACTGCTGCTGACGTTCGCGCTGGTGCTGATCACCGGGGATCTGATCAAGCTGGTGTGGGGCGTGGAAAACCGGCGCATCAATCTTGGGGTGGAGCCGGTGGAA
>JANOGH010000563.1:0-4337 GCA_031414075.1 Betaproteobacteria bacterium
GCCCGAGGCGATCGCGAAACTGTGCAAGGCGGACACGGCGCTGCACGCCGGCATACTGCAGCAGACCGCGCATATCGCAGCGCGTGGACGCAGGGTGCTCGGTGTGGCGGAAGCGCGTTTTCACGGCGGCGAGTTTCCCGCCCACCCCACGGGATTCTCGTTCAAGTTTCTCGGACTCATCGCACTCGCGGACCCGGTAAGGCCGACAGTGCCGCAAGCAGTCAAGGAGTGCTACGACGCCGGCATCCGCGTGGTGATGATCACCGGGGACTACCCGGGAACGGCACAGTCGATTGCCGACGAAATCGGATTGAAGTCCCCGGGCGGAGTGCTGACCGGCGCGCAGATCGAGCGCTTGAGCGCTGCGCAGTTGCGCGCACGCGTAGCGGAGGTCAGCATCTTCGCGCGCGTGGTTCCGGAACAGAAGTTGGCCCTTGTCGAGGCGCTCAAAGCCAACGGCGAGATTGTCGCCATGACCGGCGACGGCGTGAACGACGCCCCGGCATTGAAGGCGGCGCATATCGGCGTGGCCATGGGCGGCCGCGGCACCGACGTAGCGCGCGAGGCCGCCTCTCTGGTGCTGCTGGAAGACGACTTCAAGTCCATCGTCGAGACCGTACGGCTCGGGCGGCGCATCTACGACAACATCCGTCACGCCATGGGCTATCTCATCGCGGTGCACGTGCCCACCGCGGGCATGGCGCTGTTGCCGCTGCTGTTCGGCTGGCCGCTGGTGTTCGCGCCGGTGCATATCGTGTTTCTGGAATTCGTCATCGACCCGGCATGCTCGATCGCCTTCGAGGCCGAACCGGCCCACCCGTCGACCATGCGGCGCCCGCCGCGAAATCCGAAGGAACCGTTGCTGGGCGGCCGCTTGCTCTGGTCTTCGTTTCTGCAGGGGATGGTCGTGCTGATTGCCGTCGCAGCGCTCTATTACCTGGTGCTGGACCATGGATTCGCGGAGGAGCGTGCGCGGGCGATGGCGTTCGCCGCGTTGGTGCTGGGCAATGCCGCACTGATACTGTCCAACCGTTCGCAGAGCCGCAGCATCGTCGCCACGCTGCGCATGCCGAACCGGGCGCTGTGGTGGATCGTCGGCGGCGCCCTCGGCGGGCTGGCCGTCGCGCTCTATCTCCCGCCGATGCAGAAGATCTTCAAATTCGAGGCCCTGGGCGCATCTGACCTGTTGCTATGCATGCTGGCCGCATCGGCCGGAATAGCGTGGTCGGAAATCGTCAAGGTGGTGCCAGGACGGAAAAAGCAGTGACTGAGTGCTTGGGTGAACAACAGTTGGGCGTCATGACCGGGCCTTGCACTGATTCGCCTGTGGAGTAAACTCGTCGACGTTTTACTTTGGAGGAGTGTTCACCATGAAACGATCCATTGCTGCGCTTTGCTCTCTGATACTTGTGGTTCTTGCTGCCGAGATATGGGCAGGGCCCGTTGAAGAAGTCGCCCAGATCGCGGGACCGCGACTGAAGGCTTTCCAAGAGGGGGACGTCGACGCCTACACCGCCGCGTTCGCCGACAATGCGGTAGTCAATTCCTCGTTTGCGGCATTCCGAATCGAGGGCAAAGAGGCAATCCGGGCGTATATCACCGAGCTGTTCCAGATGTATCCCCGGCGCCGTGCCTTCGCACGGCAGCCGGCCATGCGCGCCTACAACGACGACTTGGTGATTTCGAATAGCTACACGATGTTGAACGCGACAGACCAGCAGGGTAAGGTCACCACGTTTCACCTGCGGTCAAGCACAGCTTGGGCGAAGCTGGGCGGACGGTGGCAGATCGTGGATACGCACAGTTCGCGCCTGCCGGTCGCGCCGTAGCCGGCACACCACGGATCGCAGATGTTCAAGGGCTGGATGAGGTCTGCCCTCGCGCTTCGCTGTCTGGTCCGCGCGGAATAGAGCATGCCCAACCTTCAGTTGCACCGGACCTGCAAATCCCGGGCTTCGCTTGCTTTTGCAGGACGGTGAATTGATTCAATGTGCGTCGCGAAAGAGACGGGCGTAGAGCTGAATCATCTGGGCGTACTGCGCATCGATGAGGCGACAGGATGATCCAACGCGCTTCTCGCCGAGCGTTTGTGGGCAGTCTTGCCGCTCTGGCTGCCAGCTCCGCAATGGTATTTAGGCCGCAGCGTGCCTGCGCACAGCAGCCGGCAGCGCCGCGGCGCATCGGGTTCCTCGCCGAAGGGGGCATCTCGCCTACGGAAGTGCAGGCGTTCGGCCAGGGATTGCGGAAAGCGGGCTATGCCGAGGGACGCGATGTGGTGATCGAGTGGCGATACGCCGCCGGTGGCGACTACGCTCGGGTATCGGCGTTGGCCGCCGATCTGGTCAAAAGCCGGGTCGATGTGATCGTAGTGAATACTACGCTTTCAACCCAGGTGGTCAAACGCACCACGTCCACCATCCCGATTGTCATGACCGCCGTCGGCGATCCAGTCGGATCCGGCCTGGTTACGAGCCTCGCGCATCCTGGCGGCAACGTCACCGGGCTCACGATCATGTCGGCCGACCTCACCGCCAAGCGGCTGCAATTGCTTAAAGAAGTTATCCCCCGACTCACCCGTATCGCAGTCCTGTGGAATTCAGCTACGCCGCTCCTCCACCCGAAGATGATCGCGGACCTCAAGGCGGTAGAGCCCTCGCTGTCGATCAAACTGAGTTTCGTGAGCGCGGGAACGCCCGAGGAGCTCGGGCCAGCCTTCTCGGCCGTCAGTCATGCGCACGCCCAGGCGCTGTACGTGCTCGACACGGCCTTCTTTGAACATCGAACGACAATTTCCAAGCTGGCGTTGAAGGCCCGGCTACCAGCGATCTACGGGGACAGGCAATTCGTTGACGAAGGCTTGCTGATGTCCTATGGGCCTAACAGCGTGAACATATTCCTCAGATCGGCCGGGTATGTCGACAAGATCCTCAAAGGCGCGAAGCCCGCCGACCTGCCGGTCGAGCAGCCGACGAAGTTCGAGCTGGTGGTCAATCTGAAAACCGCCAAGGCGCTCGGCATCACCATCCCGCAGTCGATCCTGCTGCGCGCCGATGAGGTGATTCGATGACGATGGCGCTACTCACGCTCCGCCGAATCTTCACGGGTGTTGTAGTGGGCTCAACCCTACTGATGACAGCCGGGCATGCGGACGAACCGAAAGTCGCTCGGATCGGTGTCCTTGTCGGGGCTGAAAGCCCGTCTGAAGGATTCCTGCGTGACGGGCTTCGCGAGCTCGGCTACATCGAAGGCAAGAACATCGTCATCGAGTGGCGACGGTTCGCAGGAGGCGGTGAGGAGCTGCGCTCGCTCGCCGCCGATCTCGCGCGCTCGAAGCCGGATGTGATCGTGGCGGCCACGACGGCCGCTGGCCGCGCGGCATTGGAAGCGACCGCAACAATCCCGGTCGTGTTCTTATCGGGCGATCCCGTGGCTATGGGCCTCGCGACGAGCCTGGCGAAGCCGGGCAGAAATGGGACAGGCGTGTCGATCGTCTCCACGGAGTTGTTTCCGAAGCGACTGGAGTATCTCCACTGGCTCGCGCCCCGGGCTCGGCGCATCGCCTTCCTGACCAATTCCTCCAACCCGATCGCTGCACCGCAGCTCGCGGCGCTGCAGAAGGCCGCCCCCATGCTCGGCCTGCAGTTGGTGACGTTGGACGCCCGAAATGAAAGTGAGCTTGGTACGGTCCTCCGCGCGCTCCGACGAGGCGAGGCGGAGGGCGTCATCGTTAGCAACGATGGCGTCTTTCGCTCGAACAAGTTCAAAATAGCCCAAGCGATACGCAAAGCCAGATTACCCGCGATATACCCTTACCGGGCTTACCTCGAGGACGGCATGTTGATGTCCTACGGACCAAACCTGAAAGAGGCGGGGCGCAAGATGGCTACCTACGTCGACAGGATACTCAAGGGCGCCAAGCCGGGCGATTTGCCCATCGAGCAGATGTCCGAGTATGAATTGATCATTAATCTGCGTGTAGCGCGGGAACTCGGGCTGAAAGTACCGCAAGATCTGTTACTTCGCGCCGACGAGGTGATCAAGTGAATCGACGGACGACTCGGCGCGCGTTCACCCGCGACCTCGCTGCTCTATTCGGATCGCTCGGGCTGGCCTGTCTGCCTGTGCAAGCCTACGCACAGCAGCCGGCAGCGCCGCGGCGCATCGGGGTGCTCCTAACCAGCGCACTTGACGACAAGGACGTGCAGATGCTTCGGCAGGGGCTACGGGATGCCGGCTACGTCGAGGGACGCGATGTGGTGATCGATTGGCGATCCGCGAACGGCGACTACGCGCGGATACCGGAGCTTGCCGCCGACCTGGTCCAGCGCAAAGTCGAC
>JANOGH010000564.1:0-1945 GCA_031414075.1 Betaproteobacteria bacterium
CGAGGTTTCGAACATGGGCAATCCGACCACGCCGCTGTAGCTGCCGTTGATGGATTCGATGAACATCGACGCCTTGCCCTGGATGCCATAAGCCCCGGCCTTGTCCATAGGATCGCCGCTGGCGACGTAGCGACGGATCTCATCGTCGGAAAGTCCACGCACGCGCACTTCCGTGACTGAAAGCGCTTCCTGCAGCGAATCGTGGAATTTGACGGCCACTGCGGTATAGACGTGATGCACCGAACCAGAGAGCTGCTTGAGCATGGCCACCGCATCCTCGCGGTCTTTGGGCTTGGCGAGAATGGTGTTGTTGAAGGCGACCGTGGTGTCGCCCGCCAGCACCGGATGGCGCATGAGGCGTCGCTGCTCCAGGCGCAACCAGCCTGCTTCGGCTTTCAACCGGGAGACGCGCACGACATAGTCGCGCGGCAATTCGTTGCCGAGCTGCGCTTCGTCGAAATCGGCATCCCGGCCGGCACCTTCCCGCAGCAACAGCATCTCGAAGTTCACGCCCATCTGCTTGAGCAGATCGCGGCGGCGCGCACTGCGCGAGGCGAGGTAGATATGTTTTTCCAGCGGCGGCACGTGTGTTCGGCTCTTGGTTTTGTCGGCGCCGAAATCGGCGCGGCTATTCCCGGTGATAGGGGTGGTTCTGGATCATCGACATGGCGCGGTAAAGCTGTTCGGCGAGCAACACCCGCACCATGGCGTGCGGAAGCGTCAGCGCCGAAAGGCCAAGCAGGAGATCGGCGCCGGCTTTCAGTTCCTGGTCGAGCCCGTCGGCACTGCCAATCATGAAAGCAATGTCTTGTCCTCCCTGCATCCACAGCGCCAGCCTGCGGGCCAGTTCGGCCGTGGTGAGCTGCTTACCGCGTTCGTCCAGCGCTATTCTTACACAGCCGGGCGGGAGGGCGGCAAGGAAGCGGGACTTTTCCACGGCGAGTAGCCGGGAAATCGATGCCGCGGACAGGACCTGGCGGCTCCGCGGCGCGGGTTTGATCTCGGTCACTTCGATGCGCGCCCCGCGGGGCATGCGCCGCGCATAGTCCTCGAACCCGGCGACCACCCAGGCGGGTGGTTTATGGCCGATGGCGAGGATATGCAGCTTCAATCGGGAGCCAGGCTACAAGGCGGCCGGCGGTTCGGCCCCGGGGGCGTTTCTCCAGGTCGTCGCATGCGGGGACGGCGGCCTGCCGCCCCATAATTGCTCGAGGTTGTAATAGCGGCGAACCTCCGGCTGCATCACATGCACGATGATGTCGCCCAGGTCGACAAGCACCCATTCCCCGGTCTTCTCGCCTTCCAGGCCCTGGACGCGTACCCCCAGCTCCCTGAGCTTCCCCTGTACGTTTTTTGCCAATGCCTTGGTCTGGCGCGCCGATTCGGCGGTGGCGACGATCATGTAGTCGAACAGGGATGTCATTTTCCTGACGTCGAGGACGGTAATGTCCCTGGCCTTGATTTCTTCCAGGGCCTCGACGGCAGCTTGTTTCACGGCTTCAACGTGCATCGCGTTCCTTGTAAAGACGATGGGTTTCAATGTAATCGAGAACCGCTTCCGGGACCAGATAGCGCGCGCTTCCGCCGCCGGCCAGCAGTCCCCGGATCTGGGTCGCGGCAATGTCCAGCGCAGTGATTTCCCTGGCGTATACGGCCCCGGCACTGTCTCGCCGCAGAATTCCGGTCGAAGCGGCCAGCCGCTGCAGGTAGATCTTGCGCAACGGCCCCGGCAGGGAAGACTGCAACTGCTGCAAGGAAAAGCCGGGGCGGTGCGCGATCACGATATGGGCCAGATCGAATAGTTCCTGCCAACGGTGCCAGGTGGTCAATGCGGAAAAAGCGTCCGACCCCATCAACAGGCACAGCGGGCGGTCGCCCAGTTCGGCCCGCATTTCATTCAGGGTGTCGAAGGTGTAGCAAATACCCTGACGGCGGATTTCGCGGT
>JANOGH010000565.1:0-2011 GCA_031414075.1 Betaproteobacteria bacterium
TCGACCAGGATCGCCATGAAGGCGCGGTCGAACTTGTGGCGGCAGGCGTCCGAGGCCTGTTCCAGCTTGCCGGCTTTTACCAATAGCGGCTCGCGAGACGACATAGGCCCCATAGTGCGCCGATGCGCGAGGGCTCAGGAGCCGAAATGGTGGCACTTCCGCGAGCGGTCTCGGATAGACTTTATCCGTTGGACTGACCGACTGAAATGCAACCACGTCCTGCAGTTCAGTGCGCGGACAATTCGTTCATCGGCATTGCGCGCGATGAGGCTGGCATGCCGTTTCCATTTCGTTACGCCTGCGCTTCGCGTATCTGCCCGAGAACGGTGGCAAATCTGGAGCGAAGCGCCTTCGCCTCTTTGGCGTTGCCCCGTGCGAGGGACGAAAATTCCGGCCCGCGCGCGATATCTTCAAGCAATTCAAGGTGCCGATCCTGCATGAACGCTACACAACGCCCGGGGTCGAATGCAGATTGCGCCGCCACCAGCATCAGCCGGATGATGTCTTTGATGTCTTTTCTCCCGTGCTCGCTGCCCTTGCGTTCCACGGCGGCCTCCAGCTTGAGTACCAGGAGGTGCTCCTGCGCGGCTACTCTGACACCATCGTATTCACGCGCATCCGCAGCCACTTCGGCGTAGGGCACCGGCAACCTGGAGTGGCGCTCGGTGTAGACATCGAACGAAAACCCGCCTTTGCGGAATTCATGCTTGCTGAGCCTGGCATTGGCGGACAGTTCTTCAATTTCGCGCAAATCCGAGAAACCACTGATCGAGATGTAAAGATCGGCATCCCGGGTTGCTTCAGCAAGCTCTGCAAGCCCTGGCGTATTGACGGTATGGAGATACACGCCGATGCCGCCGATGAAAACCAGGCCCGGCTCATACAGGCGGCCGATCTCGTGGCACAGAGAGACGAGGCGGCTGAAATCTGTCGCGCCGGACGTGCTTTTCATAATAGCGTTATAATAACATTAATATGTCCCTGCCCGTCTTTTATCCCTCTCCGGTTTACGTTCGACGGATTCGCGGCCGCGCCCGCACGATCGAGGCTTTGTGCCGCCTCGCGGGCGTGGAATGCCGCGCGTTCGGCAACTGGGTGCGTCGCCCGGTGGTGATCCGGTCGTTTGGGGACAGCATTCGCGTCGCTGCAGAACCGGGTGATTGGGGTGCTGTGGAGATCACGCTGCCGCAACCGGTTCAATCCGAAAGAGAGCAGGCGCGTCTGGCCCTGGGCGCGCTGGCCTATTCGCTGTTCGACGGCGTTGCGCGCTCAAGTGTGGCCGGGCAGGAATGGTCGCGCGCCGCACTGCCGCGCGGCAGGCGCCCCGGCGCCGCGCGCCCGAAATCCAACGCAGAGCGTCAACAGGCTTTGCGGCAGCGCGCCAAGTAGTGCTGCGGTCCCGCCGCAAACTGAAATCGGTGGTGAGCTAGGCTAACATCGCAGCATTCCTTCCATCTGGCCGCTCTTTTTACGCTCTGAATGAACAACGACGCAAAGCCCCGCGCATGAAGGACGCGAAACCCCGCGCATGAAGGACGCGAAACCCCGCGTTTACGACGTCCTCGCGCAGGCCTTCCTGCAGGAGGGCGTGCCGGACTGCTTCGCGCTCCTTGGGGATGCGAACATGAACTGGGCCGCGCGCTTGGCCCAGCTGGGATGCCGCATGGTCTATGTGCGGCACGAGCATTGCGCGCTCGCCGCCGCCATGGCGTACGCGCGCAAGAAAGGCGACGTGGCCGTGGCGAGCGTGACTTGCGGGCCCGGTGTGACGCAATTGATCACCGCTCTGCCCGCGGCGGTGCGCGCCCACCTGCCGGTGGTGGTGTTCGCCGGGGAAGCGCCGCTGAAAAGCGGCTGGTACAACCAGGAGATCGACCAGGCGCCGCTCATCACCGCGACGGGCGCCGCCTTTCATCGCCTGCACCTGCCCGTACGCATGCCGGTGGCGGTGCGCGACGCCTTCCTGCTGGCGCGCCGCGAGCGCCGGCCGGTGGTGGTCGGCGTGCCGTTC
>JANOGH010000566.1:0-6544 GCA_031414075.1 Betaproteobacteria bacterium
CACTCCCGCGAATTGCTGGACGTGATTTACTCCATCGACCGCGGCCAGGTTTCGGTCACCGGCTGATCCAACTTACCGACGCTGCGTGCGCAGCAGTACGCGAATGAGTGAATTCGGGCTAGCGACGGTGCAGTTGAATCGGCTTGACCGGCGCAGAAGACGGCGCATCCGTAGCACACCCCTTGCAAGTACTGCAGCCTACGGTTTCGGCGCCCGACTGCAGACGGGCGAAGCGGGCACGCTGTGAGGCCGGCACGAGGGAGATGAGCCGGGCAATCAGCCAGCGGCGCAGGGCTTGCGGCATGAACAGCCATCCGGCGTAGAGGAGCGCAATGGCGACGATGAAGTAAGCAATCAGGGTCTGCATGAATCAGCCTCCCGTCAACATCAGGGCAACCCGATAAGTAATGAAGGAAGCCAGGTAGGCCAGTAGAAACAGATAGCCTGCCATGATCAACGGATAGCGTATCGAATTGGTTTCACGCCGCACGATCGACAACGTCGAAATGCATTGCGGCGCAAACACGTACCAGGCGAGCAGGGAGAACGCCGTGGCGAGCGACCAACTCTGCGCGATCATCGGTGTGAGCTGTGCCGCCACGTTTTCCCCCGTCGCAGACAGCGCGTAGACCGTTCCGAGCGCGCCCACCGCGACCTCGCGAGCCGCCAGCCCCGGTATCAGCGCGATCGATATCTGCCAGTTGAATCCAATCGGCGCCAGCACCGTTTCAAGCGCCCGCCCGATCATTCCTGCGAGGCTGTACTGGATCGCGGCTCCGGTGGCGTCAGCCGGGGGCGCCGGGAACGAGGACAGGAACCACAGCAGGATGGTCAACGACAGGATGATGGTGCCGACGCGGGTGAGAAAAATTTTCGCCCGCTCGACCAGTCCGGTCACGAGATTTCTCAAATTCGGCCAGCGGTAGGAAGGCAGTTCCATCATGAGCGGATGCAGCATCTTGCGTCCGGCGACGAGCATCATGATCCAGGCGACCGCCATCGCGCTCACGATTCCCGCGAGATACAGAACGAAGAGCACCACGCCCTGCAGATTGAGGAAGCCGAGAACCGTCCTCTGCGGAATGAACGCGCCGATGATCAACGCGTAGACCGGCAGTCGCGCCGAGCAGGTCGTCAGCGGAGCAATCATGATCGTGGTCAGGCGATCACGCCAGTTGCCGATATTACGCGTGGCCATGATCCCGGGAATTGCGCACGCGAAGCTCGACAGCAGCGGAATGAAGGAGCGGCCCGAGAGCCCCACCGTGCCCATCAGCCGATCGAGCATGAACGCGGCGCGCGGCAAATAGCCTGAATCTTCCAGCGCCAGGATGAACAGGAAAAGGATGAGAATCTGGGGCAGGAATACCAGCACGCTGCCCGCGCCTGCGATCACGCCGTCGACGAGGAGGCTTTGCAGGATGCCATCGGGCAGCCATGTCTTCATCAGGTTGCCGGTTGCTTCGACCCCCGCCTTGATCGCATCCATCGGCAGCTGGGCCCAACTGAAAACGGCCTGAAACATCAGAAACAGCGTCACGCCCAGGATGACGTAGCCCCACAAAGGATGCAGCACAACGCGATCGAGCGCGTCGTCCACGCGCAATTCGTTCGGCGGTTCGCGCACGGCAATGGCAAGAATGCGCCGGACTTCCCGCTGGGTCGTCGCCACATCATCGCTGTCCGGTGCCTTCCAGGCGGAGACAGCCACCGGGCGATCCGACATATGGCTCTGTATCGCGCTGATCAGTGCGTCCGCTCCGCCTCGCCTCACGGCCACGGTCTGCACCACGGGATTGCCGAGCTCCCGCTCGAGCGCGGCGACATCGATCTCCACGCCACGATGCTTTGCGACGTCCGCCATGTTCAACGCCAGCACCGTCGGCAGCCCCAAGCGCTTCGCTTCAACGACAAGCCGGAGGTTGAGGCGCAAGTTGGTCGCGTCCGTTACGCACACCAGCAGGTCCGGCCGCTCTTCATGCTGTTTGGTGCCAAGCACGACGTCACGCGTGATGGTCTCGTCCAGGCTGATTGCATTCAGGCTGTATGCGCCGGGCAGATCCAGAACACGGATACGCTGCCCGTTCGGCGTTTCGAACAACCCTTCCTTGCGTTCGACCGTCACGCCCGCATAGTTCGCCACCTTTTGCCGGCTGCCGGTCAGCAGATTGAACAGCGCCGTCTTTCCGCAATTGGGGTTGCCGAGCAGCGCGACGCGCAGCGCAGCCTGGGAAGCGATCATGGATTCGAGCCGGATGGTGCCGCCCCTGCCACCAGAACATGGTCGGCCTCGAAGCCGCGCAATGCGAAGGTGGTGCTGCCTATGCGCACGGCGAGGGGCTCGCGGCCCGGATAGCCGTGCGCGATGACGCGCAGGGATTCGCCTTCGACGAATCCGAGTTCGAGCAGGCGCAGGCCGATATCGCCGCCCTCGAAGGCGGAAGTTCCGGTGCGCACCTCGCGGATGGTGACGGTCTGACCTACGCCAATGCGGCTGAGCGGCACCAGTTTCTCCGTCATCGCCATCGAATCAGGGGACAGATCTAAAGGCATACTGCGTTCGTGAACCCTTGGTTAATGGGAATCGTTATCATTATAGGCCATCTTGCGCGCCTTCGCATCAGGGTGCTTATCGCTGCGTTCCGTCGGTGAAGAATGTGGCGATCGCCTTCCAGTAATCAGGGTCGGCGTCGAGGTCGTTGTGGCCCGCACCGGCAAACTCACGCCAGGTCTTTGGACCACGCCATTGCGTGAACAACGCCCGCGCATGCTCCGGCGGAACGATGCTATCCCGTTGGGCGGCAAGAACAAGCATGGGTGTGGAAATGCGCGGCGCGCGTCCGATCGAGTCGAACGGATGCTTGAGCAAAAACGACACGGGCAGGTAGGGATAGTGGCGCTGCGCTACTGCGCGAAGACTATCGTAAGGCGTCACCAGAACCAGCCTGGCGAGCGGCCGCTCGGCGGCCAGGTAAACGGCGACGCCGCTGCCGAGGCTGCGGCCAATAGCCGCGATGCGAGTCGGGGCGACATCGGAGCGATTCGCCGCCCAGTCGTAAAGAGCGAGCGCATCGGCGAACAGTGCCCGCTCCGACGGGCTGCCGGCATTGCCACCATAGCCGCGATAGTTCACAGCCAGCAGCGACCATCCGGGTAAACGCGCGGCCGACGCCGCCATGTAGGAGACTTCCTCTGCGTTGCCGCCGAAATAGATCGCCAGCGGCAGCCGTTCTTCAGCCGCGGCGGCCGGCCGCGCCAGCCAGCCGCGCAGCGACAAGCCATCGGGTGTTGCGATCCTCACTTCGCTGATCGCCAGGTCCGCCGCATGCGGCGGCGCGTCCGGTGCGGGTTGGAGAAAAAAAATGAGCTGATCCTGGGCAAAGTACAGCAGCGCCCAAAGGCCGATTGCAGCTCCCATGATGATCGTTATGGCGCTAATCACGAGTCGATGCAGGACGCGCTTCCGGTTCATGTGGAGCAAAACCCTCTCGTTCAGCCGCTTCGTGCGAGTTCACCATTTTTCAATGTTGACGAACTGCGTTCGAACACGGTGGCGACATTCACGGCACAACCAAATGCGATCGTGGCTACTTGAGTCCGGCCTGACTCAACATACTCGCCATCCGGTCGATTTCGGCGGGATCGCGAAATGACGTCGCTGTCGGCGCCCATTCCGTTTTAAACTTTTCGAGCGTGAAGCCCGGATTGTCGCGAAGCAGGACTTCCAGTTCTTGCGCGGCTTGGCTTTGTTGGCCCAAAGCCGCATAGGCGCAAATCAATCGGATGCGCGCTGCCGAATATTTGGGAGCAAGTTTCAGGGCCTTGAGGAGCCACGGAATCGCCTGATCATGGCGACCCTCAAGGCGATACGTATCGCCCAGAATCATCGGATACCAGGATGGCGGAAGGGGACTCTGGCGAATGGCCTTGGTCAGCAATCGCTCAGCCTCTTCCAGTCTTCCCTGCCAGTAGAAGGCCATGCCAACGATTGCGCCCACGTCCGCATCGTTGACGCTCGTGGCCAACGCCGTCTTGAACTCACGGTTCGCCCGCTCATCGTCGCCCTTGATCAACCAAACATACCCCAGAAGCGAATGTGCGATAGCAAGCCCGTCGTCCAGACTGACGGCGTTCTGGGCGACAATTTGAGCCCGGTTGAGCACTTCGGCGGGGGAGCCGCCCCAACCATAGCGGTAGTCGAGTACGTACTTCATCCCAAGCCAGGCAGAGGCGACAGCAAACTTCGGGTCCTGCTCAAGCGCCTTGCTGAACCAAAACTCCGCCTGTTCGCTATCCCCGCGATTCACCTGTTCGGTGTGGTGGCGGGCTCGCAGGAAGGCTTCGTAGGCGGACAAGCTATTCGTGGACCTGCGCCACAATCGAGCTTTCTCGCCCTCGAGGAGATTCACTTCCAATTCCGAGACGATTTTTTGCGTGATCTCGTCTTGCACCACGAAAAAGTCCTGGATCTTCCGATCAAACGATTGCGCCCAAACATGTTCGCCTGTTGAGGCATCGATCAGCTGAGCGGTGACGCGCAATTTCTCGCCCGCCTTGCGAACGCTGCCTTCCAGCACGTATCGAACACCAAGATCCCTGCCCACTTGCCGAATGTCCGGGGACTTTCCTTTGTAGGCAAACGCCGAATTGCGTGCGACCACGAACAAATTTCGCAGATTTGACAGACGCGTGATGATGTCATCCGCAACGCCGTCCGCGAAATACTCCTGCTCCGGATCGCCGCTCATATTGACGAATGGCAGCACGGCGATGGACGGTTGGTCCGGCAGTTTCAGCGCTGTCTTGGCCTGCGGCTGGTCAGGGGTCGAAGGAGAACGCGTCGTTTGCCAGATTGCGAAGGCAGCGCTTGCCACCAGTACGGATGCGATCAGCCCAAGGGCGCCACGCCGCGCGGTGGACGCCCGACGCCATCCGGTGTTCTTCGCGCCACCCGCCATGGCGCCCGACAGGGAAATCCGAAACACCTCCACCGGCTCGGCGATGTTCTTCATCGCCTTCCTCCCGAGGGACGCAAAGTGCAGCGGGAGTTTGCCCTTGACGTTTTCGTAGACCATACGGGAAATGCAAATCCCGCCCGGCTCGGCGAGCGCCTCGAGCCGCGCCGCGATGTTCACCCCGTCGCCGTAGATCGTGTCGTCCTTGACGATTACATCTCCGAGGTTGACCCCGATGCGCAACCGCATCCCGCGCTCCTCGGGTAGCGAGGCGTTGTGCTCGTCGAGTTGGCGCTGGATCTCAACGGCGCAGGACACCGCGTTCACCGCGCTGGCAAACTCAGCCAGGATGGCATCGCCCTTGGCGTCGTCGATCTTGCCGCTATAGCGCTCGACGCACGTCCGGACCACGGCGCGGTACTCGGAGAGCGTCTGGACGGTGGCGGCCTCGTTGCGTCCCATCAGCGCGCTGTACCCGGCGACGTCCGCGCTCAGGATCGCAGCCAGCTTGCGCTCGGGTAACTCAGGGGCGGTATCTCTGTGAGAACTGGGGAGCATGGCGACTCACGTGGACGGCCTGCGGATCAAGTGACGGTAGCTCGATGCGTGGCACGCAGAATAGCGGAGTTTGGACGATCGCTCCGAGAGCATCACCGTCGTGACGCCCAAGTGGAATTTAGACCTGATGATGAAGAAATTTATTGCTGGAAACATGTTTATGAGGGGATAAGCAAGTTTCCAACAGCATAATCCTGAAACTGGATACCGGGGTGGCGCAATCCGGTCCATGAGACCCAGTGCCCGAGCCCTCCCGAGAGGCAACAACCAGACCTGTCGTAGCGATTCACCCGACCACAAGTACGGGTTAAACTTCCGCCCGTTACCTCATGCCGTCTCATTCGCAACGTTTTTCTGCGAAAGATGTCCGAACCAGTGGCAACGCACCATCCCGCCAGGAGACCAATTCGTGCCCGCGCAACAAGTACTCGACCTGATCGGAAACACGCCGCTGGTCGAAGCGACCCGCATGGATGCAGGCAAATGCCGCCTGTTCCTGAAAATGGAGAGCCAGAATCCCGGGGGCTCGATCAAGGACCGCATCGGCGTGTCGATGATCGCCGCCGCGGAGAGGGACGGCAAACTCAAGCCCGGTGGCACGATCATCGAGGCAACCGCCGGCAATACCGGTCTGGGGCTGGCGCTGGTGGCAACGCTGAAGGGTTATCGTCTGATCCTGGTGGTGCCGGACAAAATGAGCCGCGAGAAGATTTTCCATCTCAAGGCAATGGGCGCAGAGGTCATGCTCACCCGCTCCGACGTGGGCAAGGGACACCCCGAGTACTATCAGGATATGGCCGAGCGCGTCTCGAAGGAGACCGGCGCGTTCTTCGTCAACCAGTTTGGCAATCCGGCTAATCCGCTCGCACACGAAACCACCACCGGCCCCGAGATCTGGGCGCAGATGGATCACGACGTGGACGCAGTGATATTCGGCGTCGGCTCGTCGGGCACCATGACCGGTCTCTCACGCTACTTCGCCAAAGCCTCGCCGCAAACCGAGATGGTGCTGGCCGATCCGGTCGGCTCGG
>JANOGH010000567.1:0-8887 GCA_031414075.1 Betaproteobacteria bacterium
CGGGTCACGGAGGGCGAGATCGTGGTCGACGCCGACGTCGTCGCCGCGCCCGGCCCTGCGGCGAGGGCCCCGCAAGCGGCCGACTTCATCGGTAACGTGTCCGCGCGTCACGGTGGGGGCGAATCCCGCACGTGCGCGCTAAACTTGCCCCCATCCCAGCCTTCCCCCGCAAGCGAGGGAAGGAGTTTTTTCGGCTACAGAGACGCATAAGTTCCAAACAGGAGCACTACACCTGTTGCTCGCTATCCGACTTTGGCGGCGCGGGCCGCTTTCTGCGCTACCTTGTCGCGAAACCGGGCGGCATCGATCACAAATCTTTCGTGGGTGCCCTGGGAAATCCTTTCCAGTCCGTCATGCGCCTCGACGTGAAAACGGATTTTTCTGCCGTCCACTTCAGTCAGGCGGACATTGACCGTCACCGTCATTCCTGGAGGCGTGGCGGCCTCATGCGAAACATTCACATGCGTACCCAGCGATTGTTCGGCGGGCCAGTCCAGGTGCGGGCGTAATGTCTCGACGCATGCCCATTCCAGCAATCCGACCATGAAACCGGTGGCGAATACCTCCGGCATTTCCCGGAACATTGGCGACTCCGGATACAGATGCGGGACCGTTTTGGTCACCGGAATCCGGAACCGGAAGGTGTGCGTAAGGCCGGGCTGCAGCGACTCTTTCATGATTGCCGGGGCAAGCGATCAGGCCCGGAGATTCTTTCTGCGATCTCCGCTTAGCGGCGGGGCGACCTTGAGAATTTCGTCCACCGTCGTGATTCCCGCGGCGATCTTCATGGCGCCTGAAATCCTCAGCGGTTTCATGCCATCCCGGTAGGCTTGATCGCGTATCAACGTGAAATCGGCGTCCGCCGTGATCAACGGGCGCTGCGCTGCCGACATGAGCAGGATTTCGTAGATTCCAATCCGGCCGGAATATCCGGTCATCCTGCATTCGAGGCAGCCTTTCGCCACGTACATCTGCTGCGGTTTTTCCGCCTGCCAGGGAGATATCAGCATATTCCAGGTTTCCGCGTCGATTTCGGCGGCTTCGCGGCAGTGAGAGCACAGCGTGCGCACCAGGCGTTGCGCCATGACCGCGAGAATGGTCGAGTGGATCAGATAGGGTGGAACGCCGAGATCGAGCAGGCGCGTAACAGCAGATGGTGAATCGTTCGTGTGCAAGGTGGACAGCACCAGGTGCCCGGTCAACGCGGCCTGGATCGCCATATCGGCGGTTTCCAGGTCGCGGATTTCCCCGACCATCACGATGTCGGGATCCTGGCGCATGAGAGTGCGAATGCCGGAGGAAAAATCGAGACCGATACCGGCCTGCACCTGCATCTGGTTGAACGTAGGCTCCACCATTTCAATCGGATCTTCGATGGTGCAGACGTTGACATTCGGCGACGCCAGCTGTTTCAGCGTCGAGTAGAGCGTCGTGGTCTTGCCTGACCCTGTCGGTCCGGTCACCAGCACGATGCCATGCGGATGCGTCACCGCCCTTTGCCAGCGGTCCCGATCCTCGTCGGAGAAACCCAGTTCCTTGAAGTCTTTGACGATCACGTCCGGATTGAAAATGCGCATGACCAGCTTTTCGCCGAAGGCAGTCGGCATGGTCGACAGGCGCAGTTCGATCTCGCCGCCGTCGCCCGTGCGGGTTTTTATGCGGCCATCCTGCGGTCGCCGCTTCTCGACCACATCCATGCGTCCCAGGATCTTGATGCGGCTCGTCATGGCGGCGACCACGGGCGTCGGAATCTGGTAGACCTGGTGCAGTACCCCGTCGATGCGGAAGCGCACGTTGGCCACGTCCCGCCGCGGCTCGACGTGAATATCGCTGGCGCCCTCGTCGAACGCATACTGCAGGAGCCAGTCCACCAGGCGCACGATATGCTGGTCGTTGGCGTCGAGTTTGCCGCTGCTGCCGAGCTGGACCAGCTGCTCGAAATTGGTAATGTCGGAAAGTCCGGCACCATGCAACTGGCTGGCGCTTTTGACCGAGCGTGCGAGATTGTAGAACTCGACCAGGAAGCCATTGATGTCCTGTGGATTGGCGACGACCCGCTTTATTTCCAGCCGCAGACTGCGCGCCAGTTCGGCTTCCCACTCGCGCACATAGGGTTCGCACGTGGCAATGACGACTTCGGCGGAGTTGACACTGACCGGGAGAATCTTGAAGCGTTCGGCGTAGGCGTTCGACATCACCTTGGTGACGGCGGCGAAGTTGATTTTGAACGGGTCGATGTGCAGATACGGAAGTCCAACCTTGCCGGCCAGCCACTCGGTCAGGACCTCAAGGCTCAGGAGCTTCTTCGGATTGCGCGGATCTTTCCACTTCTGGTCCGCGAGAATCATCAGCGGATGAAGTTCGCTGCTGCGCAGACTGCGACGCAGGGCGACGAGTTTCTCGGAGGCATCCGGCGGGACCAGCTTGTCGGCGACCAGATCGGTGAGCAACTGATCCAGCGTAAGCTTCTTGTCCGGCTGCTTGTGAACCTTCACGGGATCCGCAGGCGGTGGAGTTTGCTTGCGTGGTTCGGATTGGGATGCTGGTTTATTGGCAGGCATGATGTTAAGCGGTGGCTGAGCGCACTATAAACCGGAGGCCATTCACCTCCAACTGGCACTGCATTAATTGATCACCGAGGGATTTGCTGTCTTGTGTTCGACGCATCAGAATAGGGCATGCAGCCACAAGAATGCACGGAATTCGCCATTTCAACTGTCCGACGTCCGGATAAGTCCACTAAATAACATTATTTACAATGATTTAAAATCTGCGAATGGAGTTCGCGCGCCAACATAGAATTGTGTCTGCGCGACCAACAAGAAAAGGGGGGGGGGACATGGAACATCTTAAAATCAGCAGCGACGCACTGTTCATCTTGCTCGGGGCAATCATGGTCCTGGCAATGCATGCCGGGTTCGCTTTCCTTGAGCTCGGCACGGTGCGCAGAAAGAATCAGGTCAACGCACTGGTCAAGATTCTGGTGGACTTTTCCGTGTCCACCATCGCGTATTTCTTCATCGGCTACACGCTGGCCTACGGCGTGAACTTCTTCACCGCGGCAGACAAGCTTGCCGCCGACAGCGGTTATCAGCTGGTGAAGTTCTTCTTCCTGCTGACATTTGCCGCCGCCATTCCGGCGATCGTATCCGGCGGCATTGCCGAACGCGCGAAATTCAGCACTCAAGTGGCGGCGACGTTCCTGCTGGTGGGTTTCATCTATCCCTTCTTCGAGGGCATATCCTGGAACGGTAATTACGGCATCCAGAGCTGGCTGGAAACCACCTTCGGCGCGCCTTTCCATGATTTTGCCGGATCCATCGTCGTTCACGCCGTGGGCGGATGGGTCGGGTTGGTCGCGGTCATCCTGCTCGGCGCGCGCCGAGGGCGTTACAACAAGGAAGGCGGGGTCGCCGCGCACCCGCCTTCGAGCATTCCCTTTCTGGCGCTCGGGGCGTGGATTCTCACGGTCGGCTGGTTTGGCTTCAATGTGATGTCGGCCCAGTCCATCGACAAGATCAGCGGCCTTGTCGCAGTCAATTCGCTGATGGCCATGGCCGGCGGGACCATTGGCGCGCTGATCGCCGGTCGCAACGACCCCGGCTTTGTCCATAACGGTCCCCTCGCAGGACTGGTTGCGATCTGCGCCGGGTCGGATCTCATGCACCCGCTCGGAGGGTTGGCGACCGGGCTCATCGCCGGCGTACTGTTCGTTTTCATGTTTACCGTGACCCAGAATCGCTGGAAGATCGACGATGTCCTCGGGGTCTGGCCTCTGCACGGGCTGTGCGGCGCATGGGGAGGGATTGCCGCCGGCATTTTCGGCTTGAAGGCATTCGGCGGACTGGGGGGCGTAAGCCTGATGTCGCAGCTGACCGGCACGCTGCTCGGAATTGCCATCGCCGTAAGCGGGGCATTCATTGTTTTCGGCGCACTGAAAGCAGCGGTGGGCATACGCCTCGACGCCGAGCAGGAATTCATGGGCGCCGATCTGAGTATTCACAAGGTCTCTGCAACAGCGGAAAAGGAAGTCAGCTGGTAGACCGAACAGCCGGGCGGTATCCCTGCGGCAGGACACTGGAGGCGGCGCGCCTGCGCCGCCTCTTTTTTCGCGCATCAGATTTTCCTGTCGGTAGCGGCCGGCAGGCGGGGCGCAAGTAACTAACAGCACTCACCGCAAATGACCCCTCGACTCACTTGAAAGACTGATGAACCTTATTTTTGTAGTGGGCGCACCTCCGCGAAGGCGCCCGGTCCAACGCCGGGAGCTTCATTCATAATACGCAATTCTGACTGGTAACCACGTTTGGATACGCCGGATCTGTCGAGACTGAAAATAGACCGCACGAAAACGGCGCCCGCGAGGTCGCGTGCGGCTGGCCGCATGAAGCGGCTGCTGGCGCCGGCATTGGTGCTCGGTGTTGTGCTTGTCGCAGCCACCGTCGTCTACTTCCGAGCGGCCGCCGCTCCGTCGGAAGTGGAAACGGTTGCCGTAACGATGGCCTATCCATCGCAAAACTTCACCGTGCTGAATGCCACCGGTTACGTCGTTGCCCAACGCAAGGCCGCGGTGGCCTCGAAAGCGACCGGCCGCCTGGTCTGGCTGGGTGTGCAGGAGGGCAGTCGTGTCAGGAAAGACGATGTGATAGCGCGGCTGGAAGACCTCGACGTCAAGGCCGCGCGTGAGCAGGCAGCGGCCAACGTGCAGGTCGCGCGTGCCAATCTGGCACAGGGACAGGCGGAACAGAAGGACGCCGAAGCCGCGCTGAAGCGCTCGCTGGGTCTGCTGGCGGAGGGTTTCGTGTCACAGGCTTCTCACGATGTCGCGGTGGCGCGTTACAACAGATCCACGGCCCAGATCGCCAGCCTGCAGGCTTCCATTGCCGCCGCCTTGGCGAATTTACGCGGCGCGCAGGTAGCGGTTGAGCAAACACTCATCCGTGCGCCTTTCGATGGTGTCGTCCTGACCAAGACGGCGAACGTCGGCGACATCGTCACGCCTTTTTCTTCTGCGCTCGACAGCAAAGGCGCAGTCGTTACGATGGCCGATATGACGACACTCGAAGTCGAAGCCGACGTATCCGAGTCCAGTCTTTCCAAGGTGCACATCGGCCAGCCCGTGGAGATCCAGCTCGACGCGCTGCCCGACAAACGTTTTCGCGGAGAGGTCAGTCGTACGGTGCCGACGGTGGATCGTGCCAAGGCGACGGTGATGACCAAGATCCGCTTTCTCGAGCCGGATGCCCGTGTATTGCCGGAAATGAGCGCGAAGGCGGCGTTCTTGTCGCAAGAAGTTGGCGACGCCGAGCGTACGGCAAGGCCGGCGCTTGATCCGGCGGCGATTACTAACCGGAGTGGGCGCAACATCGTGTTCGTGGTGAAGGAAGGCAAACTTGCTGAAGTGCCGATCGAGACCGGCGCGAAGATCGGTGACCTGGTGGAAATCCTGCGCGGTCCGCGACCGGGCGAGAAGGTGGTGCTGAGGCCACTGGAAAAACTGCGCGACGGTGCTGCAGTTACGTCGGCCGTCAGGTAGATGACAAGCGCGGCGATCGTCGAGATACGTCATCTGTTCAAATCGTATCGACGGGGAGGGCAGATCGTTCCGGTACTTCACGATCTGAGTTTCGATATCGCGCAAGGCGAGTTCCTGGCGCTCATGGGACCGTCCGGTTCCGGAAAGAGCACGCTGCTCAATCTTATTGCCGGAATCGACAAGCCCGACAGCGGTGAATTGCGCATCGACGGAGAAGATGTTTCCAGGCTTTCCGAGTCCGGGCTTGCCGACTGGCGCGCTGCCAACATCGGTTTTATTTTTCAGTTCTATAACCTGATGCCGGTGCTTACCGCATTCGAGAATGTCGAGCTGCCGTTGTTGCTTACCGGCCTGAGTCGCCGCGACAGGCGCGAGCGCGTCCACTTCGCACTGGAAATAGTCAGTCTTGTTGACCGCATGGCGCACTATCCCTCCGAACTTTCGGGGGGACAGCAACAGCGCGTGGCCATAGCGCGCGCCATCATCACTGATCCTCTGCTCATCGTTGCCGATGAGCCGACCGGCGATCTGGACCGGGTATCCGCCGCGGAAATTCTCGGGCTGCTGGAGCGGCTGAATCGCGAAATGGGGAAGACCATCGTGATGGTGACACACGATCAGCGCGCTTCGATGCGAGCCAACGTGATCAAGCACCTCGACAAAGGCGAACTTGTTAACGGTGAAATAAGTACCAAAGCCGGTTAACCGCAAAGGCGCAAAGACGCAAAGGTAACGCAAAGGAAAAAAAGAAAAACATGAAAGGTCGAAAGAACATGGCGACAGGACTTTTTGCTGATGAATGGCGGCAACGTTTCAAGTTTCCATTCTGCGCCGATCCATTTGTTTCTCGATCAAGTATTTCTTTGCGTTTCCTTTGCGCCTTTGCGCCTTTGCGGTGAAGATCTAGACAGATGTACTTCGCGAAGCTGATCCTGCGTAACGCCCTGCGCCACAAGCTGCGCACCGGTCTGACCATGCTTGGCATCTTCGTCGCGATTGTCGCCTTCGGTTTGTTGCGCACGGTGGTGGAGTCCTGGTTTGCCGGAGCCGAGAATGCCTCGACCACCCGTCTTGTCACGCGCAACGCGATTTCCCTCGTGTTCCCCTTGCCGATTACCTATGGGGAGCGCATCCGCCGGGTCGATGGTGTCAACCGTGTCAGCCACGCCAACTGGTTCGGCGGGGTCTATGTTTCCGAGCGGAATTTCTTTCCGCAGTTCGCGGTGGAAGCAGGAACGTACTTTTCGCTGTATCCGGAGTATCGGATAGCGCCGAAAGACATGAAGGCATTCCTGCTCGATCGCAAAGGTTGTGTGGTCGGCCGCAAACTCGCGCAACAGCATGGTTTCAAGGTCGGCGATGTGGTGCCGTTGCGAGGAACGATTTTCCCCGGCACCTGGGAATTCGTCGTGCAGGCGATCTACGATGGCGCAGACACGAAGACCGATACGTCCCAGTTGTTTTTTCATTGGGACTATTTGAACGAAACCCTGAAGAAGACGGTGCCGCGCCGGGCCAATACGGTTGGCGTTTACATAGTGGGCATCGATCAACCGAGCGGCGCGGCGCCAATCAGTGCGGCCATCGATCAGATGTTCGGGAACTCGCTGGCCGAAACGCGGACGGAAACCGAGAAGGCATTTCAGCTCGGATTCGTCGCCATGACCGAAGCGATCGTGGCGGCCATCCAGGTCGTTTCCTTCCTCGTGATCTTCATCATCATGGCAGTCATGGCGAACACCATGGCGATGACGACCCGCGAGCGCCTTGCGGAATACGCAACGATGAAAGCACTCGGTTTCGGGCCGGTCAGGCTGATGGCGCTGATTTTCGGAGAATCTCTCACCATCGCTTTCGCCGGAGCTGCCGCTGGAATCGCCGCAACATTCCCGGTGGCGGACTGGTTTGCAGCCAAAATGGGGACGCTGTTTCCCGTGTTCGGCGTTTCGCGGGAGACCGTGATCATGCAATTGGCAGCGGCACTGCTGGTCGGTACGGTCGCGGCCGTGTTCCCCGGATTGAGCGCGGCGCGCCTGCGCATCGTCGATGGCCTTCGCAACATCGGTTGATCTACAACTTACTGCCTACACCTCACCGTCTACGTCTTACCGCGTACACCTCACCGCAAAGGCGCAAAGACGCAAAGGTGACGCAAAGGAAATCAAGAAAAACATGAATGGACGGAAGAACATGACGGCTGGACTAATTGCTGATAAATGGCGCCAACGATTCAACGTTCCCTTCTGCGTCGATCAGTTTTTCGCCCAGTCCAGTTCTCCTTTGCGTTACCTTTGCGTCTTTGCGGTGAGGAATGTAGAGGTATAGAGACTTAGATATGGTGATACCGTTTTCCTACACAGTGAAGAACCTGGGCGCGCGCAAACTGACGACCGCGCTCACTGCCGCCGGCATGGCGCTGGTGGTGTTCGTGTTTGCCACCGTGCTGATGCTGCAGGAAGGCCTCAAGAGAACGCTGGTCGACACCGGATCGCCTGACAATGTCGTGGTAACGCGGCGCTCGTCGGGAACGGAAGTGCAAAGTGGCATCGACCGCGCGCAGGCCGCAGTCGTGGAAAGTCAGCCTGAAATTGCCTACGACGCGGATGGGCGCGCGCGGGTCTCGAAGGAAATGGTCGTGCTGATCACTCTGCAGAAGCGGGATTCGGACAAACCCTCGAACGTGATCATTCGCGGCCTGGGAGCGCAGGGTCGGGATTTGCGCCCGCAGGTGCGCATCGTGCAGGGCAGGATGTTTCGGCCAGGGTCTTCGGAGATCATCGCGGGCCGTAGCATCGCGGAGCGCTTTCGCGGCGCCGGGGTCGGCGAGCAACTGCGATTCGGCATGCGCGACTGGATTGTGGTCGGGACATTCGACGCCGACAAGAGCGGCTTCGATTCGGAAATATGGGGAGATGTCGAGCAACTCATGCAGGCTTTTCGCCGGCCGGTGTTTTCTTCGCTGATCCTGAAATTGAGCGATTCGACCCGCTTCGACCCGCTCAAGCTGCGTCTTGAATCCGATCCGAGGCTTACCGTGGAAGCGAAGCGGGAATCGGTATTTTATGCGGAGCAATCCGAGGTGCTGGCGAACTTTATCGGTTATCTCGGACTGACGTTGTCGGTCATATTCTCGATCGGGGCGACCATCGGCGCGATGATCACCATGTATGCGTCAGTGGCCAGCCGCACAGCGGAAATCGGCACGTTGCGCGCACTGGGCTTCCGCAGCAGCGGCATTCTCGCGGTATTTCTTCTGGAAGCCCTGATGCTCGGGCTGATTGGCGGCAGCATCGGGCTGATCCTCGCCTCGTTCATGCAGTTCCTGACGATCTCGACGATGAACTGGCAATC
>JANOGH010000568.1:0-8462 GCA_031414075.1 Betaproteobacteria bacterium
CGGACTCGCCGGCTGCGACTTGCTGACCATCAGCCCCGATCTGCTGGACAAGCTGGAAGGCGCCGCCGCCGGCGAACTCGCCCGCCGCCTGTCGGTCGAGGCGGCGAAAGCGAGTGCGGCAGAAAAAATCGCCATGGACGAACAGACCTTCCGCTGGATGCATAACGAGGACTCGATGGCAACCGACAAGCTGGCGGAAGGTATCCGGCGTTTCCACATCGATGCCAGCAAGCTCGAAGAGTACGTGCTGGGGCTGGTGGAGAAGAGCGCGGCCGCTTGAGTAGTCACGATTTAATCACCGGAAAATCGTCGACGCGAATACCCTACGTGCCTAGCACGTCGGAGTACCCTTTTAGGATACCCATAGGGGAGGGCAGCATATGAACGTTCGAATTCTTGTGAAAATCGCAGTGTCGCTGACAGCGTTCTCAGCATTTCCAGTTTTCGCGGACGACGACATTCGTTTCGTGAATCCCGACGGCTTGTTCAAGCCGGGCACTTTTTCCCAGATCGCCGTTACCGGCGGCGACACGGTTGTTTACATCAGCGGCCAGACGGCGCGCGACGAGAAGTCGAACATCGTCGGCGCCGGCGATGTGAAGAAACAGGCGGAAAAGGTGTTCGAGAACCTGCGCGTGGCGGTTGAGGCGGCAGGCGGGTCGATGGGCGACATCGCCAGGATCACCACGTATGTCGTCAATCTCAAGCCCGATGATCGCCTTTGGATCGGCGAACTGGTGAAGAAGCATTTCCCGAAGCCGCCGGCGCATACGCTGGTGGGCATCTCTGCGCTCGCAGCGCCAGAGCTGTTGGTGGAGATAGAAGCGATAGCCGTGCTGGACTGAGAGAAGCATGACGACGAAGATCTTTAATCAATTCGATCGTTGCCGATGCGCTGGATGAGCAACGCCTCGCCTCGCGGGTACGTACCGCCTCCCATGCTGTCGCGGCTGATGCTCGCGACGATGATGCTGACGGTGATTGTCGGACTGCCGGTGGACCGATTCGGCGGCATTCCCGGCCAGCTCGCCGTCAGCGTCTGGACCTGGGGGCTGTTCCTGGTTCTGCTCGCGCGCACCAACCAGAAATTTCGATTGCCGTTGATGCTTTGCCTGGTGATTTCCACCTTCGGGGAATTCGGCCTATCGCTGCTCTGGGGGTTGTATGTCTACTGGCTGCACAACGTTCCCTTCTTCGTACCGCCGGGACATGTGTTGCTGTTTGCCCTGGGCCTGACCTTTGCGCCGCGTCTGCCGCAATGGGCCGTTATCCTGGTGGCCGCTTTCGCGGCGGGCTATGGGGCGACGGCGTTTCTGACCTCTGCCGACACCCTTAGCGTGGCGCTGGCGATTCTGTTCCTGATTTTCATGGCGTTCGGCAGCAATCGTCGGTTGTACGCGACGATGTTCATCATCTCCTTGTCAATGGAGTTGTACGGCACCTGGATCGGAAACTGGGTGTGGGTGCCGGAAGTCCCCGGTTTGCCGCTGTCGAGTGCGAATCCGCCGCTGTGCGTGGGGGGGCTCTATTGCGGTCTCGATCTTTGCGTGGTGAATGCAGATCGGTTCCTGCGCACATTGCGGCGTCGCACAGGGGGAACCGTAGAGGCCGGCTCATCCGCATGATGCAGAATCCTTGGCGGTGAATGTTTTTCTTGATGAGAGTGCTCTCGAGAGGTACTGCGTCGAATAAAGCGCGACAATCACTTTTTGGAGGAGAAGAAAATGGCAAAGAAGTTCGTCAATCCGCCGGGGATGAAACCCCTGGGCATGTACACGCAGGTGACCGTTGCGCAAGGCGGCAGCATCGCCTTCATCAGCGGCCAGGTCGCGGTCGACAGTCAGGGGAAAGTCGTCGGTGCCGGGGACATCCAGGCGCAGGCGGTGCAGGTGTTCGAGAACCTGAAGCTCGCTCTGCAAGGGATCGGTGCCACGTTCGAGGACGTGATCAAGTTCACCATTTACATCGTTGGACTGACGCAGGAGAAGCGCAAAGCCGTCATGGATGTGCGCGGGCGTTACATCTCGCACAAGAATCCACCCGCCGCGACCATGGTCGGCATCGACCAGCTCGTGCAGCCCGAATTGCTGGTGGAGATCGAGGCGGTTGTCGCAATAGACTGAAGCGAAAGAGCGTTGACGCAGATACCCTACGTGCCTCGCACGTCGGAGTACCCTTTTAGAGCCCCCGATAGGGGATCCGTAAACCCCTCGCCTTCAGGCGACGGGTCGCTTTTTGCTCGCCTCTCCCTTCGGGAGAGGTCGGCGCGAAAGTGACGGTTGAGGGAAGGTTTTGTCGTTCGAATCGACCTGTCCCTCATCCCCGGCCCTTCTCCCGAAGGGAGAAGGGTGGTGACGCATGTCGGCCGCAGGGCCGACTCTCACCGGCTTGAGCCGTAATTTGAAGCCCTCGCCTTTAGGCGAGGGTCGTTCACGAAACCTGCGCCTGAGCACTCGCGTCCACGGAGCATAACGCCGTCATGTTGACGAGGCGCCGCACCGTTGCGCTGGGCGTCATGATGTGAACCGGCATTGCCGCTCCGAGCAGGATCGGGCCGACCGTAATGCCTTCCCCGCCGAGCATCTTGAGCAGGTTGAAGGAGATGTTGGCGGCATCGAGGTTGGGCATGATCAGGATATTGGCCGCGCCCTTGAGGCGGCCGTCGGGGTGAACGTGGGTACGGATCGCTTCCGAAAGCGCCGCATCGCCGTGCATCTCGCCGTCGATTTCCAGGTCCGGCGCAATCCGCTCGATCGCATCCAGTGCTCGGCTCATCTTCAGTGACGAGGGAGAATCGTCGGAGCCGAAGTTCGAGTGCGAAAGCAGTGCCACCTTCGGTGCAATGCCGAAGCGCCGTACTTCCTCGGCCGCCATGATGGTGATTTCGGTGAGCTGAGCGACCGACGGATCTTCGTTGACATAGGTATCGCTGATGAACAAGGTGCGCTTGGGCAGCATCAGCACGTTCATCGCCGCAAAAACGCTGGAACCGCGTCTGAGGCCGATGATATTGGCCACGTGCCGCAGATGGTCCTTGTGCCGGCCGAAGGTGCCGCACAACATCGCGTCGCCGTCCCCCCGGCGCAACAGCATGGCCCCGATCAAGGTATTGGACTGGCGCACGTGCACCTTTGCGTCATCCGGAGATACACCGCGCCGGTGCATCAACTTGTAGTACTCGGTCCAGACCTCCTTGTAGCGGGTGTCGGACTCCGGGTTCACCAGTTCGCAATCCTTGCCGGGAGCGAGCCGCAAGCCGAAGCGTTTGATGCGCGTTTCCACCACTTCCGGACGACCGATGAGGATGGGCCGCGCGAGCTTTTCGTCCACCACGACCTGCGCGGCGCGCAATACCCGTTCGTCCTCGCCTTCGGCATAGATCACGCGCTTGGGCGCTTTTTTCGCCGCGGCAAACACCGGCTTCATGATAAAACCCGACTGGTAGACGAAGTTGCTGAGTTGCTCGCGGTAGGCGTCCAGGTCGGCGATCGGGCGCGTGGCGACCCCGCTCTGCATCGCGGCTTTTGCCACCGCCGGCGCGATGCGGGTGATGAGTCGCGGATCGAAGGGCGTGGGGATGATGTAATCCGGACCGAAGGACAGGTTCTCGCCCCCGTAGGCCATTGCAACCACGTCGGATTGTTCCGCCTGCGCCAGCTCGGCGATGGCGTGTACGCAGGCGAGCTTCATTTCCTCGGTGATTTTGGTGGCGCCGACGTCGAGCGCGCCGCGAAAGATGAACGGGAAACACAGCACGTTGTTGACCTGATTCGGATAGTCCGAGCGGCCGGTGGCGATGATGGCGTCGGGTCGTACCGCCTTGACCTCTTCCGGCAGGATTTCCGGCGTGGGATTGGCGAGCGCGAACACGATCGGCTTGTCCCCCATCTGCTTGACCCACTCCTGCTTCATCGCGCCGGGACCGGACAGGCCGAGAAAGATATCGGCGCCGGCGATCACGTCGGCGAGCTGGCGGGCGTCGGTCTTGCGCGCATAATGGGCCTTGTTCGGTTCCATCTGGGTGTCGCGCCCGTCGTAGATCACGCCTTTCGAATCGCAGACGAACACATTCTCGCGCTTGAGTCCCAGCCCGCACAACAGATCGAGGCAGGCGATGGCCGAGGCGCCGGCGCCGGAGCACACCAGCTTCACCGCGCCGATCTTCTTGTTAACGACCTTGAGTCCGTTGGTCACTGCGGCGCCGACGATGATCGCGGTGCCGTGCTGATCATCGTGGAACACCGGTATCTTCATGCGCTCGCGCAGCTTGCGCTCGATGTAGAAGCACTCGGGCGCCTTGATGTCCTCGAGGTTGATACCGCCCAGCGTCGGCTCCAGCGCGGCGATCATGTCCACCAGTTTGTCGGGGTCGTTTTCGGCGAGCTCGATGTCGAACACGTCGATGCCGGCGAATTTCTTGAACAGGCAGGCCTTGCCTTCCATCACCGGCTTGCCGGCGAGCGGGCCGATGTTGCCCAGTCCAAGTACCGCGGTGCCGTTGGTGATCACGCCGACCAGATTGGCGCGCGAGGTCAGTTGCGCAGCGCGGGAGGGATCGGCTTCGATGGCCTTGCAGGCGTAGGCAACGCCGGGAGAATAAGCGAGCGCGAGATCGCGCTGGTTGATGAGCCCCTTGGTCGGGGTGACGGATATTTTTCCGGGTGTCGGTTTCTCGTGATATTCGATTGCCGCCGCTTCGAGTTGGTCGTCCATGGTGCGCTCCTCGTGTAATTGGATTCTTATGGCGGCGATGATACTCGGGGCGCACGATTTGTCATCATCCGGGTATTAATTGCACAATGCGGGATAATGTGCGCCGCGAATATCCTGCTTCGCGTTATTCTGTCGACCGCTTGCAGGTGGACCCCCCAACCCTGCGCCGGCAATCCCAACCCAGGTAAGCATGAACTCCGAAGCGCTTGACCACTCCGGGCAGATGCCGCCGGTGCGCGTTGCAGCCAGCCTGCGCACGCTGACGTTCTTGCTGCATTTCGCGGCGCCTTACCGGCGACGCATGGTTTTTTTCAGCCTGGCGATGATCGTGTCCGCGGGCTGCTTCCTGGTCATCGGCCAGGGGCTCAAACAAGTGGTCGACCGGGGCTTTTCCGGTGGCGATCCGGCGGCGCTGAACCAGGGGCTGTTTTTTCTGTTGACGGTGATCGTGGTGATGGCGATCACGACCTGGGTGCGCTTCTATCTGATTTCGTGGTTGGGCGAGCGTGTGATCGCGGACGTCCGCCGCAAGGTGTTTTCGCACCTGCTGACGCTGTCGCCGGCCTGGTTCGAGCAGACCCGCACCGGCGAGATGATTTCGCGGCTGACCACGGATACCGCGCTGCTCGAGCAGATCGTCGGCACCAGCGTGTCGATGGCGCTGCGCAATGGCCTGCTCGGAGCCGGCGCGCTGGTCATGCTGATGCTCACCAGCTGGAAGCTCACCTTGCTGGTCATGCTCACCGTGCCGGTTGTGATCGTTCCGATCGTGGTGTTCGGGCGCCGCGTGCGCAAACTGGCACGCGCCAGCCAGGATCGCGTCGCGGACCTCGGCGCCTACGTGGACGAAGCGCTGCACGAGATACGCACGGTGCAGGCTTATGGCCACGAGGAAACCGACCGCAAACTGTTCGGTCGGCGCATCGAGGCCGCGTTCAACGCTGCAAGACAGCGCATCCAAGTGCGGGCATCGCTGATTTCAGCGGTAATCGTGCTGGTGTTCGCCGGCATCGGCATCATCCTCTGGATCGGCGGTCACGATGTGCTCGCCGGAAAGCTGACGGCGGGCGAGTTGTCCGCCTTCGTGTTCTATGCCGCGATCGTGGCCAGCGCCGCGGCCGCGTTGAGCGAAGTCATGGGTGACCTGCAGCGCGGCGCCGGCGCCGCCGAACGGCTGATCGAAATCCTCGACACGAATCCCGCGGTCGTCGTACCTGAGAATGCGCTCGCGTTTCCGCGCACGGCGGTCGGCTCGGTCGAATTCGACGCGGTCACTTTCCACTATCCGTCGCGACCCGCGATAGCCGCGCTGGAAGCCTTTACGCTGCACATCGCGCCCGGCGAAAAACTGGCGCTGGTCGGACCATCGGGCGCGGGCAAGTCGACGCTGTTCCAGTTGCTGCTGCGCTTCTACGATCCGCAGCACGGCACGATTCGCATCGACGGGGTGGACATCCGGCGCGTGGATCCGATGCAGTTGCGCACTCGCATCGCTCTGGTGCCGCAGGAGCCGGCGATATTCGCGGCGAATGTCACGGAGAACGTACGCTACGGCCGACCAGAAGCCGCTGATGCGGATGTGAGACTGGCCTGCGATGCGGCGTTCGCCACGGAGTTCATCGAGCGCCTGCCGGAGGGATTCGACACTTATCTGGGTGAGCGCGGCGTGCGCCTGTCCGGCGGCCAGCGCCAGCGCCTGGCGATCGCGCGCGCCGTGCTGTCGGATCGCCCGATCCTGCTGCTGGACGAGGCCACGTCCGCTTTGGACTCCGAGTCTGAGCGCATGGTGCAGATCGCCCTCGAACGCCTGATGGAGTCACGCACCACGCTGATTATCGCGCACCGGTTGTCGACGGTGAAAAGCGTGGATCGCATTGCCGTGATCGACCAGGGTCGGTTGATCGGGGCGGGCACGCACGAGGAATTGCTCGCCTCCAATCCCCTCTATGCGAGGCTCGCGCAGTTGCAGTTCGGGGTCTAAATCTTTGAACCACGGAGAGCACGGAGAACACGGAGGAACGGCAAACAATACGAGAGAGACAGGTGGGAAGTGGGCCGGATCGAAACGACGCCCTGCTCAAGAATTGCCGACAAACTCTGTATATTGTTTTTCTCCGTGCTCTCCGTGTTCTCCGTGGTTCATGTTGCAGGAGGTCAGCTGTTTCCGGCAGAGCGGCGGTCGTGGCGCCACTGCCACGGGGGCTCGGGATCGTTGTCGCGCCACAGGCCGCGGCGCTCGCTTTTGGCCTGCCGCTCAGCTTCCAGATAGAGCCGTTGGTCTTCGACCGGGAGTTCGCGCAGGTATTGCGTGTACACCCAGGCCGAACCTTCCCGTATCTGTTCGAGATTGGCGTCGAAGCCGTCGACTTCGATTTTGCCGACGATCCGGCCGTAGCGATCGGTTTTGGTCCACTCGACGGTGACCGCCTGGCCAAACAGGTGGCGGGAAAGGGTTTCCTTGGCGCGAGCACCGAAGGGCTGTTTTTTCTCCGGCGCGTCGATCCCGGACAGCCGGATCTTGAACTGGCGGTTCTCCGCGGTCAGTACCGTGACGGTGTCGCCGTCGCTGACGCCGACCACGCGGCCCGCAAGCGTGGCAGCTAGTGCGTCGCAGACGAACACCGCCAGCAGCATTGTCGCTGCAAGCGCGAACTTCTTCATGTTTCCCGGCCTGTGCGTACCGGTGGATCTTTAGTTGTATGGGTATGACTACGCTGCGAGCAACAAGTTGCCCGGCTTCGCGAGGGCAGTCTTGCTGAAAGCCGGATTCCTTCTGCTGGAGGCCGGTTCCGTGCTGTTAGAATCCGTCACCTTTCCAACCTTGCAATTCAGACAAAACTTCCATGAGCGCCCAGCTTTTTACCCCCATTTCCCTGCGCGGGCTGACGTTGCCGAACCGTATTGTCGTTTCCCCGATGTGCCAGTACATGTCCGTAGACGGTTCAGCGAACGACTGGCACCTGATGCACCTCGGCCAGTTCGCCATGGGTGCGGCCGGCCTGATCATCACCGAGGCCACGCATGTATCTCCCGTCGGGCGCATCACCCCGCGTTGTCTCGGGCTGTACAGCGACGAGAACGAGAAGACGATCAAGCATGTGGTCGATTTCTGCCGGAAACACGGCGTTGCCAAACTCGGCATCCAGCTCGCGCATGCCGGCCGCAAGGGTTCGGCGCAGACGCCATTCGAAGGCGGCAAGGCGCTTGGCGCGAACGAAGGCGCCTGGACCACGGTGGCGCCGTCCGCGTTACCGTACGGTCCCGGCTGGCACGTGCCGCAAGCGCTGAACCCGAGCGCTCTGGTGGTCGTGAAGCAGCAGTTCGTCGATTCCGCGAAACGGGCACTGCGCATCGGTTTCGATCTGATCGAGCTGCATGCCGCGCATGGTTACCTGCTGCATGAATTCCTGTCGCCGATTTCAAATCAGCGCAACGACGACTACGGCGGCCCGCTGAAAAATCGCATGCGCTTTCCGCTCGAGGTATTCGAGGCGGTCCGCGCGGTCTGGCCGCAGGATCGCCCTCTCGGCGCGCGCGTGTCGGCGACCGACTGGATCGACGGCGGCTGGACGCCGGAGGAAACCGTGGTGTTCGCCACGGAGCTGAAGGCGCGCGGTTGCGACTTCATCGACGTGAGTTCCGGCGCGCTGGACCCGCGCCAGCAGATTCCTTTCGGACCGGGTTTCAACGTGCCTTTCGCCGAGAAAATAAAGAAAGGTGCGGGCATCGCAACGATGTCGGTGGGCATG
>JANOGH010000569.1:0-5936 GCA_031414075.1 Betaproteobacteria bacterium
CCCAGCGCGATCACTTGATCCCGGGTCTCCGCGCACCATCGTGCGTAAGGGAACGAAAAGTGCTTCGGATGCAGACCAAGCTCGCGCCGCAGATCGTCTGCGCAGCCGGCGATCTGCGAACGGGCCATCTCGCCAGCGTGCGTACGCAGGTCAACGTGGTCGCGCGTGTGTCCGCCGATCTCGAAGAATGAATACCGGCGATGCAACTCGCGCACCTCGTCCCAATTGATCGTGAGCCGCGGCGGCTTCCCGGCCGGCGCCAGCTGGCGCGTCGCCTCGCTCAGGAGCCGCGTGCGATCGTCGTGTGCAGACTCCAGCAAACACGCGCGCAGCAGGCCACGGGCGGCGGCCCGAGCTCCGGGCGAAGCCAAATTGATCTCTTCCAACCCAATTGAAGGAAGCGACAGTCTGTCGGATGTCCGGTGCGTAAGTAACCAATAAAGCGTATCAGCCCACTGCGTCTCGCCACGTCCGACATATCCGGTCGCGAGAAACAGCGTCGCGGGAAGATTGTGCCTTTCAAGAATCGGCGCGGCCATAGTCAGGTTGTCCAGATACCCATCGTCGAATGTAATGCACACCGTACCTGCGAGAGGTGGCGTGCCCGATGTGATCTGATCCACGACATGCGACAATGGCACCACTCGGCGATGCTGGCTCAGGAACGCCATGTGACGTTCGAACAACAGGGGCGGCAATCGATTGGGGGGATCGATGTACTGCGCTACGTCGTCTGCAGAAACGCTGTGATACATGAGAATGATTGCGCCAGTGGGGTGCGCCGCCAACTCGAACACCCGCCCGGCGCCTGACCAGTACACCGCTGCGCCGGCCAGCTCGCGGCAAAACGACGATAGCCGCCTGGAAAGCTTTGTACTCATTGCGCCAACCTTCCCGGGCCCGCGTGCCGGGTGGTATCAAATTCACAACAATTGGGTAGCGTCTTGTAGGGCAATGACGGGCGCAGACCATGCGTGGCACTGGCGGCTGGATTCGGTTGGCGCTTCTGGCTTCCCGACTTCGTTATCGTTATCACCAGAGAGCTTCTCACAGTAATCCCCGAAGCAGATTCAAAGCGGAACCGCAGACGAAACCGACTGGTATGGCCACGAGAACAATTATTTCACGGCGGAGATCAATCACTCCAAGCTTCGAATTGAAATAAAAGACGAACGGAACGCTTATTAGTCCATTGAGCGCGACGCCCCATATCGCAGCCTGCATTCCGCCGAGGTAGTACATAGTAGGTACCACCGAATAGAGCGACAGGACTTGTACGATGTTCAGGATCATGACATAGCGCGGTAACCCCACTGCGAGGTAGAGCTGGGTCGAGAGGCCATAGCGACCTGCGAAGAGCGCCACCGCGATTATCTGCACAATGCCGCCAGCCGCCGAATAGCGCGGGTCGTAAAGCAGATCGATGGCCAGTTGACCTGCCGACATCAGCAGTCCCATCAGAAAGAGCAGCAGGAGATCGGCCGGAACGCGGAACTTGTAGAAAACCTCACACAGTCTCGCCGGATCGTTTCTGTTGATCTCGCTAAGTGCGGGCATTGAGACCATGGCGAAGAATCTACCCAGTCCGCCGGGTATCGCGCCGACAATCAGTCCCGCAATGACGAAAATACCCAACGTGTTCGCTTGGAAAAAGCTGCCGAGGAGAAGAGTGTCGCCGATCGAGGTTATAACGCCTATGAATGAGGAAACAAATACCCATTTGCCGAATTCGAGGAGCTCCTGGAAGGCCTTCGTTTCCCAACGGAAGCTGTTTGCATGTCCACTCATCCAGGTGTGACTCAGCACAGTTGTTACCAGTGCAACAACAAGCCCTCCGGCGACGAGTGCCCAGATGGAGCCGCCGGCTGCGCCGAAAACGACCATGGCGACTGTTCCGATAATCTGGGCGATCAGTTCAATCTGCATAATCCGCTTCTGATCGAAGCGTCGATACGCCGTAGCCCATTTCGTGGAGCGAAAGCCGGTAAGGACAGCCGACAGGGAACTGATGGCGATGACGAACGGCAGCACGGGAGACGAAAAGACCGATGTGGCGGGCAGCATCCCCTTGAGGATCGCGACGTACAACACCGCGCTTAGCCCGAGTGCTCCGAGCCACAAAACAATACCGCGGAGGATCTGAAAGACCCATGCCGTATCGAGGAAGGGGGGGTCATCGCCGCGCCGGCTCTGCACGATGTTCTGGCGCAGGCCAATATCGGACAGCAGCGAAAGGACCGCTGTCACACTCAAGGCAATTGCCATAACCCCGAACATCTCGGGCGCCAACAGGCGTGTCATGATCAGATTGCTGCCCAGGCGGATTGCCTGGCTGAGCCCGTAGCCCACAAAATTCCATCCTCCGGCGCGGAGTACGCGCTGCTTGAGGGTTTGTGAGCTGGAGACAGACATGCGTATCAGGTGGCAGAAGACGTTCGGTCGAAGCAGCGGTGCTGCTATTTCAGAATCAACCAGTATGTCCGGACGCCTCGGTCGAGGGCTATGAAATATCGGCCATCCCGGTAGGGTGCGGGTATCTCTTGTCTGTCCTCGGTAGACGTCTCCTTCTTGTGCAGCTTGAGCCCCTTAGGCGCGCGGATAGTAAGCTGGCCTTCCACAGGTTCCGAGTGGAAGGGTAGTTGGTTCGTTGATCTCGGAACGGACCTCGCCCCCAGCGAAATCAGTATGGCGCCGGACTTGCTGATCGGGTTTTCGTCCAGACTTTGAACGGCCACGGTTGCATTTCGGGTGATGGCCGCGATATCAACGTCTGCGAGGCTGAACTTCTTCCCGCCGATCCAACCCGTCGCCGCCTGGGTACGGGGCGTGTCGATAACAAGGATGCCCTGCTCCCAGTTCCGCTGAAGCTCCCCGGTATCGGAGACCGTCTCGATGGCATCGCTTTTGATGAGGGATTGATTCGGGTCGGTGATGACCTTGGACCCGATAGGGATTGCACTCTTCTCCAGCCACGGCAGCTCCGTCGTCTGCGGCAAGGCGATGACCAGCTTGCCTTTTTCGGCGGCGGTGCGCAGAGCGATGGCGTCTCTCGGCGTAATGGATTGATTGAAAAGCTGTACCTTGCTGGGCGAAAACGTGTAGATGGTGGTGGCTTCTCGAACATCACCCCGCCGGAAAAGCAGCGCGGCGGCTGGCAGGGTAGCGACCAGCGCCGGGTCGTTGAAAGCATGCCAGTTCGTGGCAGACCCGTGTGTATCCAATGGAACTTGCGCGTAGGCGTACTGCATCAGGGCGTCCCAGCCCTGGTGGCTAGCGGATGCGGCCAGGTAAAGCGGAACGCTGTGGCGATCGGGAACCGGGAAAGCCTCAACGTTCCACTCGGACACGCTGAGAGGTTTGCCAGCAACCTGTGCCGAAGCGATCCAGTGCACCAGGTTGGCGGCGTAGACAGGATTCCTTTCCAGCTCCGCGGGGCCACCGTACGAGTGCACGTCAATGATGTCTCCCGCAGTGAGGGCGGGCAGCGAACTCAGGGGATTGTATCCCCAGGTGCTCGTCGTGACGATCGGCACCTTGACCCCTTGAGCGCGCAGATGCGCGATCATTTCCGCGCCAAAGCGCCGCTCGAGATCGTTCAGGAACAGCTTGGACGCGCCGTACTCCCATGAGCGCCAGGCCTTGTCCCTGGGCAAACTGTTGGCAGCGGCAAAGGAATCGGCTTGGCTTGTGTAGAGAGCGTTATGGTGCGGGACATTCTTGTCGGGCAACAGCCTGTTGCCGTAGTGATGCGTGACATCGTTCTCGTTGGTGATCAGCATCGCCACGATGGCCGGTTCATCCTTGTAACGGATACCAGTGTAGAGGTTGCTGCGGTTCACGTAGGCTTCGTTGAACCGCTTCATTGCATGCTGGATACTTGGGTTTACGTAGTTGTAGCCCTTAAGGTCGGCCAGACGTTTGCCTTTGGCGATTTCTTCAAAGCCGTCGATCCGGTCGCCTGGCTTGAGGTTTCTCTGGACATGCAGATCGAGCCAGGTGTAGATGCCTTCGTCCTTGAGGCATTTGATCCACCAGTCCAACTTCTCCAGCATGGCGGGACTCAAAGTCTGGGTGTCCGAGGACATCGAGTCGCCGAAAATATTTGGATTGACCCAGGGGGAATCGTGGTGATGCAGGCGCACGAGGTTGAAGCCGAGCCCGGAAAGCCGCCGCGCTTGTTGTTTTACGTTGCCTGGTGTCGTTCCGAAAAGCGCAGAGGCAGTCAGGTTGGTCCCCCATAAGCGAGCCGGCGTTCCGTCCTCGAATATCAGTTTGTCTTCCACCGCCTTCAGGAAGCCGCGCTTGCCGGCCGGTCTTTCCGGCGCGTTGAGAAACGATAGATCAACCGGCGATGTCCGCCAGTCCAGAATGTCCGTTGGCCAGGCGGTGTAATTATCCAATCCAACCGGCTCCGCCGCCGCGGAGCCGATCGCCATGTCACCCAAAACGCTCAAGGTGGCAACGTGTTGCCTCTGTCCTTGCGGGACGACGTCGTCGTAGATAGAAGCCCTCGACTCGGATTTGCCCCTTTGCTCGAAACCGAGTGCCCGATTCGACCCGGCGACCGCATACTCAAACGCGGCGACGGTCCTGAATTTTGGGTGCTGCCCGGCCCAGTCCCAGTTTTCCCTCCCGAAGACAAAAGCGCTTGGCAGCACGCTGGTTCCGCTCTTAGCAATGGTCGGCAAACCCTCCCGCTTATCCACGCTGGCGGTACACGAAGCGGCGAATATCGCGTTGGATAGCACATACGCCGCCAGCCAAATAGAGCGGACAAGTGTGCCGGTTCTGGTGACAGCCATGCCAGCTAGTGACGTGTGAGTAAGGAATTGGGACGAGCAATGACGGAGATTCTTGTGAAAGGAGCAGCTGTTCAGCCACTATCCCTCAACCGGATATTTTGTGGCCTCTGACTTAAAACCGGTGCGTGGTGCAATCCCGGGCGTCTTCGCGGGAGCCTTTGCGAGCGCAAGCATCTGCACGTAGCCAACTCCGAGGCCGGCTACAGACCAGTAGATAACTGGAATGACGGTAATGCTGCTGACCGTGAAGATGATGACCAGTATTCCAAGCAGCGTTGACAACAACACCCGACCCAGCAGATGCAGCTCGCCGTTCTTGTCGGCCAGACTCCTCATGCTTTGAAAAATGCCGAGAGCAACGGCAATGAAAAACCCCGAAAAAAGAGCCAGGCCGACCAAGCCGCTCTCCAGGGCGACCCTTACGTAGGTATTGACGACATCGATAATGCCTTGCCCCGTCCTCAGCTCCTCCATGGCCGACGAATATCGGGCAAGGAAGGAGCCAAAGAAGGGCTTCTGCATGATGATCTGGAATGAGACCTCCAGCAATCGCTGCCGCCCGGTTACGTTATTTGCGTCGATGGTTCCGACAAAAGGCAGGTGCGCGACGATCGTTTCACCCGCGGGAGACGCCAGCAGCACAGAACCAGCGACCACCCCGGCTAGCCCGAATTTCATCAGCCGTAATCCAGCAGATGGACCTGTCGCTATGAATGTCAGAATTATTGCCGCAGCGCCCATCCAAGGTCCACGCGAGAGGGGCGCGATCAATCCTCCGATCAGCAACATGAGGCCAAGACCCCACGCGGCCCGATTGGGGGCCCACTTCCGAAGATACAGGGACAGTCCCAAGGCGACCGCGAAGACGTAGCCAAGCGCGATGGGCTGCCCGGTGGACGCTAAAGCGCGCAGATTGCCGTCCCTTCGAAGGTAGTACCCTTGGCCCCACGGCGCCCCCAGCGCGTCTTCCAGGCCGATATACAGCAACCAGCCCTTCGCGAACTCAAAGACGCCAATCAAGCTGAGCACCAGTGAGGCCACCACGAACGCCATCAGGGCGTCCCGAAACACCGGAAGCGTCTTGAGCGAGCGGCTGGCTACGAAGTAGGGCAGAAAAGTATCAATGAAGGGATA
>JANOGH010000570.1:0-6200 GCA_031414075.1 Betaproteobacteria bacterium
CTCGCACGAGCTGCGCACCCCGCTCACGCGCATCCGCATGGGTGTGGAATTGCTGAAGACGGATGCCAATCCTGCACGCAAGGCCGATCTGGAGCGCGACATTGCCGAGATCGACGAGTTGATCGAGGGCATCCTGCTCAGCAGCCGGCTCGACGCACTCAGCGAACCGGAAGTTAAGGAAGAGGTGGACCTGCTCGCGCTTGCCGCCGAGGAAGGTGCGCGCTACCAAGGCTGCAGCGTGAGCGGAGAGTCGGTGATCGTGCGCGGCAACCCCGCGCTGCTGCGGCGCCTGCTGCGCAACCTGGTGGAGAATGCGCTGCGCCACGGCAAACCGCCGGTAGGCGTATCGGTGCGTCGGGAGGGTGGGCGTGCCGCACTGCGCGTGATCGACCAGGGCCCGGGGATCGCGGCGACAGAGGCCGAAACGGTGTTCGAACCCTTCCGCCGCGCCCGGCACGCGAACGCGATCGGCACTGGCCTGGGGTTGTCGCTGGTGCGCAAGATCGCGCGGCATCACGGCGGCGATGCGCGCATCGAGAACAGCGCACCCGGCGGGCTGACCGTTCTGGTTGTGCTGTAGCGGCTGGATCAAACGCACAGGGTCGGTTGTTTGGCCTGTTGCCGCGCAATTCCTCTCGCAACGGCCTAACCGCAGTGCGCAAACAGTTGCTGACTCACCAACGCCGGGTCATTGATCGTGCGTACGGCCGCATAGGCGGCTTGCGCTTCCGGATAGCGGCGACGCAGGAAGTTGAGCCATTGCTTGAGCCGGCCCGAGCGGTGATGCGGCGCTATGTGGGTACCGACGATCTGCCAGAATTCAGCCACCAGCGGCGACAGCGCCTGCCAGCTCACGCCCCGTTCATCCGTACGCTGCGGTATCGCCGAGTCCTGCCGCTTGATTGCCAGCGCCAGGCCGGGGTCGGCCACGATTCCACGACCCAGCATCAGGGCAGTGCAACCCGACATGGTGCGGCAGCGCAATGCGTCTTCGACATTCCAGATTTCGCCATTGGCAATGACCGGGATGCCGATCGCAGCGCGGATGTCCTGAATGCGTTCCCAATAGGCGGGCGGTCGGTAACCATCGGCTTGGGTGCGGGCGTGCACCACCAGCTCGTCGGCGCCGCCACCGGCAATGGCCAGCGCGCATTCGAGTGCCCGTGAGGCGTCGTTGTAGCCCAGCCGCATCTTGGCCGAGACGGGCACGTGTAGCGGCACCGCACGGCGCACCGCGGCGACGATCTCCGCAATGAGCTCGGGCTCGTCCAGCAGCACGGCACCGCCGCGATGGCGGTTCACGCCCTTGGCCGGACAACCGAAGTTCAGGTCGATGCCGGCAGGACGCAGGGCCGCGAGCTTGGCGGCGTTTTCGGCCAGGCAGACGGGGTCCGAACCCAGCAATTGCGCGCGCACGGGCACGCCGGCAGGCGTGCGCCCGCCATGGTCGAGCTCTGGCACGATGCGCAGGAACACGCGATCTGGCAACAGCGTGCCGCTGACGCGAATGAATTCCGACACACATCGATCGATCCCGCCCACGCGCGTGAGAATGTCGCGCAAGACGAAATCGAGCAGCCCTTCCATGGGCGCGAGCAGGATGGTCATTGGGGCGTGAGGCGTGAGGCACGAGGCGCTAGGCACGAGGCGCGAAACCTTTGAACACCACGAGCCTCGTGCCTGGCGCCTCGTGCCGCACCCCTACAGCAGCAGCGAGAGTTGATCGCGTTCCCCGGCGGTGCCGTTCGCCCGCCCTGGCAGGGCCAATGCGTCCGACTTGCACAAACTGCCCGCGCGCACGCCGAGCAGGCGAAGCCGCTGCTCGAGCTTCGCCTTCTTCAGGCAGCGGCCGGCGGTCTGGCGAATTGTGCGCGCATCGCTGGTGTACGCGTCCAGGGTCAGTTCACGCGTGACGATTCGAAAGTCATCGTAACGCAGCTTCACGCCGATGGTCTTGGCGAGGTATCCCTTTCTCTGCAGGTCCGCGGCCAGTTGCTCGCACAGGCGCGTGAAAATCGCGCCCAGCGCGGCGCGGTCCTCGCGCGCTAGCAAATCCCGTTCGAACGTGGTTTCACGGCTTATGGATTTTGGCTCGCTGAACGTCACGACCGGGCGCTCGTCCTGGCCATGGGCCGCCTGGTGCAGCCAGGCGCCATAGTTCGAACCGAATTGCTCGACCAGCCACTGTGGATGCGCCGCCGCAAGCTCGCCGATGGTGCGAATCCCGAGGGCTTCGAGCTTCGCACTGGATTTCGGGCCGATGCCATTGATGCGTTTGGCGGGAAGCGGCCAGATTCGCGAAGGAATGTCCGCTTGGGTCAGAATGGTCAAGCCGTTCGGTTTGTCCAGTTCCGAACTCATCTTGGACAGGAGCTTGTTGGGCGTGATGCCGATCGAACAGCTGAGCCCGGTGGCGAGGTAAACCCGCGCCTTGATGCGCTCTGCGACTGCCTGGACGCCAGCGAACGAACCGGATTGCTGTGATTCGGCGCCGACGACATCCTGCGCGCCCGGGACTTCCGTGAGGTCGATGTAGATTTCGTCGATGCCTCTGTCTTCGATGAGCGGGGCCACTTCGGCGACCGCGGCCTTGAACAGCCGCGAGTATTTGCGGTATTCGTCGAAATCAGCCGGCAGCAGCACGGCGTCCGGCGCCAGACCCGCCGCTTTCATCAGTCCCATGCCGGAATGCACACCCAGCGCGCGCGCCTCGTAAGTTGCGGTCGTGACTACCCCCCTGCCGGCATAACTGCGCAATGCCGGGAAGCGGTGGGAGCCCTCTGACTGGACGTAAGGTTGGTGCGTCTGCCGGCCGCCAACCACCACAGCGCGGCCGCGCAATTCCGGGTAGCGCAGCAACTCCACGGACGCGTAGAAGGCATCCATGTCCAGGTGGGCGATCCATCGGCAAGGCATTGGAACTCCATCATGCATACGCTACGATCGTGGCCCCGCGCCTGCCATTCTACCGCCGGCTATGCGCGGCCTTTGGAAGGATGCGAGAATACCGCCATGAATACACCAGAACCCGAATCTCCCCGCCGCCGTCTGCAGGAACTCCTCGCCATACCGGAGCGCCAGCGAACCGACGCCCAGTGGGATGAAATCAACGAGCTCGAAATCAAGCTGGCTTCCGCCAACCGGGAGGACGCTCCGGAGCAAGGCGCCCGGCGGGAAACCCCTGCGACCAACAATAATCCCCGGCGAAACCGGCCGGGCGGTGGGCAGCCGGGGAGAAAGCCGCCCCGGAAATTCCACAAGTAAGCCGGGGTCCGGCCTCCCAGCCGACAAACAACGGGCGCCGGCGGCGCCCGTTGTCTTTGCTTGAAATTGAGCTTCCGCCGTTACCTTTGACTCGGGCTAAGGCGGCGGCCGTGACGCCTTCACTCTTCAGCGCTTGATCGGGAAAAACGACACCGGCGTCATCAGACGATTCTCCTGCGCCTCAAGCGCGCCGAGCTTGGCGCTTTCTTCCATGAAAGCGATCCAGTCCGGGTCGGCCATCATAGCTGCTCGACGCTTCGCGCGATCCGCCGCGTCGTCGTAGGCCCAGATGTGGAGATACTGGTTGACATTGCCGGTCTCGGTGACAAGGTAGGCGAACGGCTGGCCGAGGTGCCTGGTCTGCGGCCCCTTGCCGAGTTTCTCGTACAGCGCGAGGTGCTTCTTGATGGTCCCCGGGCGGCAGGTATAGGTGCGTACGTCGAGCAGCATGATTTCTCCTCAATTGGAATTTGTTATCGGCAGGCGCAGTTTAGCGGGATTTCGCCGGGCTCAGGGCCTGCGAGAAATCAGATTAAAAGTCAAAACCGCCGGTACGGTACCTTTAATCTGCCTTACGCAAGCAAGGCCCGACAGGCAACGACGATCGCCTCCGCGCTCATGCCGTACTTCGCGCGCAACGCAACCGTGGGCCCGACCATCGCAAAGACGTCGGGCATGCCAACCATGCGCATGCGCGTCGGATGTTCGACGGCAAGCAGTTCGGCGACCGCACCGCCCAGGCCGCCGGTGAGGTGATGCTCTTCGGCCGTCACGATACCGCGGGTCTCTGCCGCTGCGGTGAGAATCGCATCTCGATCGAGCGGCTTGATCGTATGCATGTTCAGCACACGAACGCCGATGCCTTCCTTCTTCAGCAGGTCCGATGCCCGCAATGCCATCTCCACCAGCGCACCGCAAGCAATCACGGCGACATCCTTGCCGGGGCGCAACTGCACCGCCTTGCCCAAGCGGAACGGCGCATCGGGATCACCGACCGGCGGTTCTTCCGTGCGACCGCCAAGTCGCAGATAAACCGGGCTATCGATGTCGAGCGTCGCCAACGCTGCCTTGTAGGCCTCGTTGACATCAGCGGGAACGATGACGGTCATGTTAGGAAGACTGCGCATCAACGCGAGATCTTCCAGCGCGTGATGCGTGCCGCCGGCGACACCCAGCGAGATGCCACTCGCGGCCGCGCCGATCACCACACGCTGGTTGGCGTAGGCCACATCGTTTCGCACCTGCTCCATGCTGCGCGCGGTGATGAAAGGCGCGTAGGCACACACGTAAGGATGCAGGCCCGTGGTCGCGAGGCCAGACGCCGCGCCGATCGCATTCTGCTCGGCGATGCCCAGTTCGACGAAGCGCTCGCGAAAGCGTTCGATATAGGTACGGATGCCGAGCAGATCCTGCGTGTCGGCGGACACGACCACCGCGCGCGGCTCGCGCGCGCCGATCTCAAGCAAGGCCTGGCCGAAGGCGAGGCGTGTCTGATTGACCGATTTGGCGCGCCATTCGGCGGGAGCAGTCACTGGCGCACTCATGGCATTCCCAGTTCGGCGATGGCCCTGGCGTAGATCTCGTCGTTCACCGAATTGCTGTGCCAGAGATAAGTGTCCTCGGCGAAGCTCACGCCCTTGCCCTTTACGGTATGCGCAATGAGGACCGTCGGGCGATCCGGGTTCAGCGGCAGCGCATCGAGCGTGTCGACGATATCCTCGATACTATGGCCGTCGATCTCGCGCACTTCCCAGCCGAAAGCGCGCCATTTGTCGGCGAGAGGATCGACGCTGATGACTTCGTTGACCGTGCCGCTCTGGCAGATCTTGTTGAAGTCGACGATGGCGGTAAGGTTGGAAAGCTTGTAGTGCGCGGCCGCCATCGCCGCCTCCCAGTTCGAGCCTTCGTGCAACTCGCCATCGCCGATCATGACGAAGGTGTGAAACGCCTTCTTCTGGATGCGCGCGCCCAGCGCCATGCCCAGCGCCACCGGCAGGCCGTGCCCGAGCGCGCCGGTGCACATTTCCACGCCGGCGACCTTGATGTCCGGATGCATGCCGAACGGCGATTCGAAAGCATAGAACTTGTCGAGGACCGAGTCGTCGATGAAGCCCGCCTGCGCCAGCACCGCGCCGAGCGCGGCGTTGGCGTGTCCCTTGGAAAGCACGAAGCGGTCGCGATCCGGCCAGTCCGGCTCGTCCGCGCGAATGCGCATGCGATGGAAGTAAAGCGCAGTGATGACGTCGGCCGCCGAAGCAGAACCGCCAACGTGTCCACCACCGCCGGCGCGAACCGCGCGCCAGATGTCGCGGCGCACCTGGCGGGCCTGTTTTTCTAACCGGTTGACAAGGGTTGCCCTGGTCTCGCTCATGATTCTCGCGTGCAGCTTTGCGCCGTCCGCCCTCCCATGGTCATCTTTATCGATAGATGGTAGCGGAACAAGCCGGGGGAACGCAAAAAGACTGTCAACCGGGACACTGCGCGCCACGGACGAAATGAATGTCGAGGCATCCGCCGACTTTCCCGCTTCAGTACATTTCAGCTCGACGTCCCGCCCGGACAATTCGTCGAGCGCCAGACAGCCGCGGCCACTTCGTTGCCTTTGTCGCAATTCTGCATCGATGACGCAATGCGACGTCGTTCCACGACAGTCGTTGCGCTGCAGTGACACTGCACGACGACACTCTGAATAGTGAAACTGACGTCGAATGACGACGTTCGATAAAAAACCTGTTTCTCCTATGAGAATTTCAATATTTTTCTTGTCTTATAAAATTTTCAGATCGTATACTCACAACAGAAAGTTTCTCTTTTCTCGTACACGAGTTCGACTTGCAACGGGATTCGGCAAGAACGTTGACGACGATTACGAACGCGATCGCGCGATCGTAAATTGAGCAACGGCCCGCGCCGGAACATTCAGCCACGGCTCGTCA
>JANOGH010000571.1:0-2237 GCA_031414075.1 Betaproteobacteria bacterium
AATCGCAGGCGTGACCGAGGATCGGGGGAAAGAATCGTGCTCTCCTCGCTCGCCCTCGCCGCTCGCCCCTAGGGAACCTCTGAACATGTGTCTTCCCCGCGAAAGCGGGGAACCAGTTTTCTTTACAAAACATGGATTCCCGCTTTCGCGGGAATGACAAATCAGGACATGTTCAGAGATTCCCTAGGGGCGAGCGGCGAGGGCGAGCGAGGAGAGCACGATTCTTTCCCCCGATCCTCGGTCACGCCTGCGATTCAGGGTACCAACCCGATTTCCCTGAAATAGCGCATGACCCCCGGATGGATCGATCCGGTGCGCGGCGACGCGGTGATGGTATGGGCCGCCGTCGTTTCCCGCGCCGGCGGCAGCCGTTGCACCAGCTCAGGCTGTGCCCGATGCAGGGCGCGGGCGAATCGATAGGCGAGTTCATCCGCCACCCCAGAGCGCGGCGGCTTCGCCGTTCAATACCATCGGCGGGCCGTCCTTCGCGCTTTCCAGCAACACCGCATCGAAGTCCTTGTGCATGTCCAGACCCAGACCGTCGAGAAGGTAACGCGCGAGTACGACGAGGCCCGAGCTCGCGGCACCGAAGACGACGCGACGGCCCGCGAGATCGCTGATGGTCCGGTAGGGCGAGTCCGCGCGCACGACGAACATGCCGGGGCTGGAATACATCGCTGCAACGACTAACAGCTTCGCGGGCGCGCGCCCGATGCCGGACAGCGCTTCGTAGGCGAGCGTCCCCTCGACCAGAGCGAGATCGAGCCGGCCTGCTTCAAGCAGCGGCACGTTTTCTGCGCTGCCTTTGGTCGCCCGCAGTTCGATTTTCAAGGCGAAATCGGTTTCGCGGATCGCATCGGCCACGGCTTGTCCGTAGACCGCGAAGCCGCCGCCCGGCGTTGCCGTACCGAGGACCAGGGTCGTGCCATCATCGGCGTGTGCTGAGAGGCTGAGAAGGAGCGCGAGCACTGTAGACAGGAGTTGCATGAGGGGTGAAGGACGAAGGATTGGGGATTGAGGATTGGGGAAACTCAAACACGACGAATCGTTTGGTTCATAGTATAGGCATCAATATTCTCAATCCCCAATCCCCAATCCCCAATCCTCGATCCCTCATTTTTGCTACCATCCTCAGCACGCAGGTCATTTGCGACATATTTCCTTACAAATTCATTTCAGGAGCAGATCGTGACCAATCTCAATGTCAATGGAAAACAGGTCAGCGTGAACGTCGAAGACGACATGCCGCTGCTTTGGGTATTGCGCGACGAGCTCGGGCTGACCGGCACCAAATACGGCTGTGGCATCGCAATGTGCGGTGCCTGTACGGTGCACATCGACGGCAAGCCGGTTCGCTCCTGTGTGATGCCGGTGTCCGCGGTAACCGGCAAAGTCATCACCATCGAAGGGCTGTCGAAGGACGGCTCCCATCCGGTGCAGAAAGCCTGGGTGAAGCTGCAGGTACCTCAATGCGGCTACTGCCAGAGCGGCATGATCATGGCCGCGGCGGCGCTGCTGAAGGAAACGAAGAATCCCACGGACCAGCAGATCGATTCTGCGATGAGCAACATCTGCCGCTGCGGAACGTACGTGCGTGTGCGTGACGCGATCCATCTCGTCGCGAAGTCCGCCTGAGGGAGCCATGATGAAAACGCAAAAATTCGAAGCCGGCCGCCGCAGTTTCCTCGTCAAGACAGCGGCCGCCTCCGGCGGTCTGATGCTTGGCGTCAATTTGTCGGGCCAGGTGCAGGCCGCCGATGCCGCCGGCACGCCTGAAGTCACGCACTGGATCGTGATCCAGCCCAACGATATCGTGGTCATCCGCATTGCCCGCTCCGAACTCGGACAGGGCTCCTTCACCGGCCTCGCGCAACTGGTCGCCGAGGAACTCGAGTGCGACTGGAGCAAGGTTCGTCCGGAATACGCGGACGTAAACGACCATATCCGGCGCAATCGCATTTTCGGATCGATGTCCACTGGTGGCAGCCGCGGCATCCGCGAATCCCAGGAGTATCTGCGCAAGGCCGGGGCGAGTGCGCGCGAGATGCTGGTTGCGGCAGCGGCGCAGGAATGGGGTGTGCCCGCCGCCGAGTGCAAGGCCGCGAAAAGCGTGATCTCGCATCCGTCGGGCAAGAGCACGACTTACGGCAAGATGGCTGCAGCGGCATCGAAACTCGCCGTGCCGAAGGAGCCGAAACTCAAGGACCCGAAGGACTGGAAGCTGATCGGCACCTCGC
>JANOGH010000572.1:0-2838 GCA_031414075.1 Betaproteobacteria bacterium
CATTTTTCCCGGCGGCGCTGAACCTTTGCATCAACACGCCCTTGCGCCATAGTCGCGACAGGAGCAATATTTCCATGGAATTTTCTGCAGCTTCGTTTTTGCTTATGACCCCGGATACATCGCGATCAAGCGCGCTGACCCCCTGATCCCTGGAACATGAGGCTCGACGCTAACGTAATCTGTCAATTATTCAATGAGGTGACGCGATGAATGACGAAGACAACATGCCGATCCACGAACAGGCCTACCGCGTTGTGGTTGAAGGGCAGGAAGCCGAGAAGCAGCGGGCTAACGCGTGGCACGGCGGCACAAATTACGGCCGAAGCAGTTTTGCCCAGTTCGGGGCTCTCATCGGCGTGGTTATTGCCGCTTTTGGGTTTCACGCCGATGGCATTTTGGAACTGATCCTTCAACCGCTCGCGGGCGTGCTGATCGGCGGGGTTTGCGGCTGGCTTTTTAGTCGGGCCTTGAGGGTTTTTGGCCGTGCCCTGGGCTTTGTATTTATAACTGTACCGATGAGAGCCATCAGCGCCATTAGAAAAGATCGTAGTAAACAGAGTGAATAAACAAGATACCAAGCCTGACCCTGCTTTCCCTTAAACGCGTATGAAACCTTCTTTCCTTCGGCGCTTGAACGTGACGAAGCGCTGATCAATTATTCGGGAACCATCGGCAATCACCGTTGAGTAGCTAGAAGGGTACTCCGACGTGCTACGCACGTAGGGTATCTGCGTCAACGCCTCTGAACGCCGACCAAGGGTCGGCTAATGCTACTGATCGAACTCGATATGCTTGATGAAAGTGATCTTGCCCTTGTCGTTCCTCACCACGTTGTAGCCGTGCACGCCGTCACCGGTGGGCTCGAAGTTGTAGGTCCCCTCGACCCCCTTCAGTCCCTTGATCGACAGCATCGCGTTGCGTATCGCTTCCGCATCGGTTGACTTGGCCTTTTCAATGGCGTGCTTGAGCAGGTACACCCCGCCATATGACCAAGCCGAGAACAGGTCGGGATCGAGACCGTACTTGGCCTTGTATCGTTTCGTGAAACCACGGGCTTCGTCGTTAGCTTCGGTGGCAAAGTCGGCCACGCTGTGCACACCCCACAAAGCCTCGCCCGCCAGCTTCATCGCGGTCTCGGTCACCACGGACGTGGAGCCGATCCATTCGACCTTGACGCCGAGCTGGCGCAACTGGCGCGCAAAGATGCCGACGTCCGGCGCGTTGGTCATGTAGCTGCCGATGATGTCGGCGCCGGAACTCTTGATCTGCAGCACGATCGGGGTGAAGTCCTGGGAATTGCTGGTATAGCCCTGGATCAGGACCGGCTCGATGCCTTGCGCCTTGAGCGCATCCACCAGTGCGTTCTTGCCGCCGCTGCCGAAGGTGTCGGTGGAATGCACGATGGCCCATTTCCGCTTCTTCAGCTCCTTGGCGCCGTATTCCGCCATGACTTTCGAGGAATACAGGTCGTTCGGCCGCACGCGGAAGATCCACGGGTTGTTCACGCGCGTGAGGCTCGGATCGCTGCCGCCGATCACCGCCGGCACCTTCGACTTGGCGATGGTGGGCGAGGCGGCCTGCACCTGGGTGCTACGCAGCGGCCCGATGACGGCCACCACGCCGGCTTCGATCAGCTTGGTATAGGCGAGCACCGTAGTGGGGTTCGCGCTCTGATTGTCCTCGATCCGCAGTTCGACCTGCCGGCCCATGATGCCGCCGGCGGCGTTGATCTCTTCGATCGCGAGCTTCGCGCCCTGCGCGGTCAGCACGCCGGCTTCGGCCTGCGGCCCGGTGACTTCGTCCACCAGACCGAACACGATCGGCCCAGCGGCGACGGCCGCCGACACGACCGATGCGGCCAGCGAACAAGCTGCGAGTAACCTGACGATTGCGGTTTTCATCTGCTGACTCCTCCGTTCGTTTTTTTGTCGGCCTGTTATCCGGCCGGCTTTATTGTGCTCCAATTACTAAAACAACGCGCTCACCGCAGAGGACGCGGAGGACGCAGAGGAAAGACGGAGGAAAACAGGGGGAGATTGGATGCGCGCTAAGGTGAGTACATGAGAACTTGCTGATGCCGCCGATCTTCGAGCCGCAACCTTACAGACCTTCGAACAGATCCCCTCCTGCCTTTCCTCTGCGTCCTCCGCGTCCTCTGCGGTGAGTGCGTTGCCCGAGATCCGCCGAAGGTGGACGCCAGAGTGGCCACCCCGTAAAATGCGCGCCTTCGTCGAATTCGCAGTTGCCGCACGCACACCATTCTTCAATGAGCGAAACGTCCAGAGAAATCCTCGCCGAGCGCGTCGAACAGCGCCGCACGTTCGCCATCATTTCCCACCCGGACGCGGGCAAGACCACGTTGACCGAGAAGCTGCTGCTGTTTGCCGGCGCGATCCATATCGCCGGCAGCGTGAAAGCGCGCAAGGCGACACGCCATGCCACCTCGGACTGGATGGAAATCGAGAAGCAGCGCGGCATCTCGGTCGCCAGTTCGGTGATGCAGATCGAGTACCGCGGCAAGGTCATCAACCTGCTCGACACCCCCGGCCACAAGGATTTCTCGGAAGACACCTACCGCGTGCTGACCGCGGTCGATGCGGCGCTGATGGTCATCGATGCCGCCAACGGCGTCGAGGCGCAGACCCTGCGTTTGCTGGAAGTCTGCCGTTCGCGCGGCACGCCGGTCATCACCTTCATCAACAAGATGGACCGCGAGGTACGCGAGCCGCTGGACCTGATCGATGAAATCGAGAAAGCGCTGGGCATGACGGTGGTGCCATTTTCCTGGCCGATCGGCATGGGCAAGTCGTTCCGCGGCGTCTATGACCTGCCGAAGAA
>JANOGH010000573.1:0-5846 GCA_031414075.1 Betaproteobacteria bacterium
CCGGGTGCGCTTCCGGGAGCCAGGCATGCAGCGGCAGGAAACCCGCCTTGGCGCCGTAACCGATGAGCGCCAGCAGGAACACGACAGTCGCCCAGAAATCGGAAAGCTTCGCGCCGCGCATGCTGGCGAAGGTGTATTCGCCGGCGCTGTTCTGCATGACGCCGAAGCAAAGCAGAATCGAGATGGCGCCGAGGTGCGCAATCAGCAAATAAAGAAAGCCGGCGCGGCGGATCTCCGGCACATTGTGATCAGTCGTAACCAGGAAATAAGAGGACAGCGCCATGGTTTCCCATGCCACCATGAAAAAATAGGCGTCATCGGCCAGGCAAACCGCAGCCATGCTGACCAGAAACAGGTGGTACTGCAGGCCGATCAACCCCGGCTGAGCGGTGTCGGTCTTGCGGAAATAGCCCGCCGAATACATGGAAATGCCGGTGGCCGCGAGACCCAGCAGCGCAAGGAAGAAACTCGACAGCGGATCGAGCCTGAGGTGGAACGGAAGATCGGGAAGCCCCAGCGGCAAAACCAACTCGGCCGCCGATTGGGACAATCCAGCGAGGCCGATCAGCACAAGCCCGGCACCGCCGAGGCTGCCGAGGGGAAACAGAATGCGAAAAACGAAGCGCTCGTCCTGCATGCGCACCAGTCCCGCCATCCCGAGCGCGAGCCAGAACATCATCACCCCGATGGCTGCGTACAGCGCGGACGGGGCAGCAAGACTCATTTCGGGGGGGAGCGCTTCAACGTGCGCTGAATGATAGCACCCGGCCTGCCGCCGTCCCTATTGAGCGTTTAGCAATTGATGGCAATTAGAGCGCTCAATCCCTCACCCCAGCCCTCTCCCGGAGGGAGAGGGTGAGGATTGATCCAATTCACTGATGTGAATTGGGGAAAGATCAATAAGCGGGGGCGGATTATCACGCCTTGAGAAGCTCCTGCCTGCCGCCGAGCCAGCGCTGCAGATGCAGTTCGGCGCTCGCGGGATGATCACGCAGCAATTGCGGCGCCAGCTGACGCGCCGCCTCCAGCAGATCGGTGTCCTTTTCCGGATCGGCGAAGCGCAGCATCGGCACGCCGCTTTGTCGCGCACCGAGTAATTCCCCGGGGCCGCGCAGCCTCAGGTCGTGCCGCGCAATTTCGAACCCGTCGCTGTTCTCGAAGATGATACGCAGCCGCTCGCGTGCGTTCTGCGACAGTGGATTCTGGTAGAGCAGGATGCAGACGCTGCTCTCGCTGCCGCGTCCCACGCGACCGCGCAACTGATGCAGTTGCGACAGCCCCATGCGTTCGGCGTGCTCGATCACCATCAGCGAAGCGTTCGGCACATCGACACCGACTTCGATCACCGTGGTGGCGATCAGCAACTGGATCTCGTTGGCCTGGAACGCAGCCATGACCTGGGTTTTTTCCTGGTTCGGCAATCTGCCGTGCACCAGTCCGACCTTTAGTTCCGGAAACGTAGCGAGCATTTCCTGGTAGGTATCAATTGCCGTCTGCAACTGCAATGCTTCGCGCCGCGCGTGAACCTTGTTCCGCAGTTCGTTCGCACCGGGGCGCGCGGCCGCGCCACCTCCACGGTCCCATCCCGCAAGCGGGTCCCTGCTGCGCGCGCCGGTGTCGGACTCCTCGATCAGCGGACAAACCCAGTAAGCCTGCCCGCCGGCCCGGCAGGTGGCACGCACCCACGGGATCACCACCTCTTTGCGCCGGGTGTCAGAAAACAGCCTGGTGCGCACCGGCGTTCTTCCGGGGGGCAGTTCGTCGATCACCGACACGTCGAGGTCGGCGTAGTAACTCATGGCGAGCGTGCGCGGGATTGGCGTGGCGCTCATCATCAGCTGATGCGGCTGAACTTGGGCGTCGCCGCGGCTGCCCTTCTGGCGCAGCGCCAGGCGCTGATGCACGCCGAAGCGATGCTGCTCATCGACGATCGCGAGGCCCAGCTTGCTGAACGCGACCTCGTCCTGGAACAGCGCGTGCGTGCCGGTGGCGAGCGCCGCTTTTCCGGAGGAAATTTCCGCGAGCGCCTTGTCGCGCTCCTTCTTCTTCAGGCTGCCGGTGAGCCAAACCACTTCGACGCCGAGCGGCGCGAGCCAGGCGGCGAATTTCCGGTAATGCTGTTCCGCGAGAATTTCGGTCGGTGCCATGACCACCGCCTGATAGCCTGATTCGATTGCCTGCAGCGCGGCCAGTGCGGCAACGATGGTCTTGCCGCTGCCGACATCGCCTTGCAGCAGGCGCTGCATCGGATGCGGCCGCGTGAGATCGGTGCGGATTTCCGTCAGTACGCGCGTCTGCGCCCGCGTGAGCCTGAACGGCAGCGCGGCGAGCAGCGCCTTGGACAGCTTCGAATGCTGCAGCAGCGGATGCGCGCGCACCCGGTTGCGCCGCTCGTGGTGCAGCCGCATCGACAACTGCTGCGCCAGCAGTTCGTCGAACTTGACCCGGCGCCAGGCCGCGTGGGAGCCATCGAGCAGGGACTGCGCATCGACGTCGGGCGGCGGATTGTGCAGCAGCCGGATCGCTTCATCGAGCGCCAGCAGTTTCAATTTTTTTCGCACCGGCTCCGGCAACGCGTCTGCCAGATCGGCGCTGCTCAGCGCGCGCGCAGCGAGCTTGCGCAGCACTTCCTGACCCAGCCCGGCCGTCGTCGAATACACCGGCGTCAGCGCCTGCGGCAGGGGCGCCTCGCCACGTAATACGCGAAACCGCGGATGAACCATTTCGGCGCCGAAGAAACCTTGCCGGATCTCTCCCATCACCCGCACCTTGGCGCCGGGGGCCAGCGCGTTCTTCTGGCTCGGATAGAAATTGAAAAACCGCATCATCAGCCGTCCGCTGCCGTCGTCGACTTCCGAGACGAGCTGCCGCCCCGGACGGAACTTGATATGGGTCTCGACCACCGTGCCTTCTACTTGCACGGTTTCGCCGGACAGCGCGTCATGGATGGAAACGATGCGGGTTTCGTCTTCGTAACGCAGCGGCAGGTGCGTGACCAGGTCCGCCAGCTTGTGGATACCGAGACGGGCGAGTTTCTCGCACACCGCGGGAGTGGCAAATGACAGGGAGGGGTGAGGGGTGAGGGGTGAGGCGGAAGAGCTGTCTTTGGCATTCAATGCTGTCTGAGCAGGCGTGCGTTTCCTGACTGCACCAATGGCTGTCTGTTTCTCCCCTGGTGGAAGTGCGCGTTTCACGCCGACCGCCTCGGCCTGTGCTTGCGCTGATCGGAAACTTTCCGTCGAATTCTCGCCTCACCCCTCACGCCTCACTCCTCACCCCTTCACCAATACCGCTTCGATCTCGACCAAAGCGCCGCGCGGCAATTGGGAAACGCCGACCGCGCGGTGGACCTGAGCATCGATGCCCTCTGCCAGCTGCATGGTTGCAGGGTCGAGCGCGATTTGCCCGGAGAGATAAACGGTGTTGCCGGCGCACGTGGCCTGCGAGTAGGTTCCGATTGCCTGCGGGGCATCGGGGGTGTGAACGGCCTGTTTGGTCACGGCTTGCTCCAGGTATAGAATGTTGCACTACAACAAGGGCGGGCCGTCAGGCCGACCCTGCCTTTCCCGCGATGATAACTGAACACCCGTTACCGAAGCCTTGTCACGACGCGAAGCCGCGTTGCATTATTCGTCCGGTCCGATGAACCGGTAGCCGATCTGCTTCATGCGCGCGTCGGTCGGCGCAGCATGACGATCCGGAAACCCTGAGGAACAAAGAATAACAATGAGCTCCAGCGGTAACGGACGCGAGAAAGCGGGTGTTCTGCCGCTGACGGTCGCGGCAATCGGAGTGGTCTTCGGCGATATCGGGACCAGCCCGCTGTATGCCATGCGCGAGGCATTCAACGGCAGCCATCCGGTCGCCGCCAACCATGACAACGTTCTGGGTGTGCTGTCGCTCATTTCCTGGGCGCTGATCATCGTCGTGACGCTCAAGTACGTCGTGTTCATGATGCGCGCCGACAATCGTGGCGAGGGCGGCATCATGGCCTTGCTGGCGCTGGTGTTGCGATCCACGACGCGCGACACCCGGGGTCGCACGATATTGATGTGGCTGGGCCTGTTTGGCGCCGCGCTGTTTTTCGGCGACGGCGTCATCACACCGGCGATTTCGGTACTCTCCGCAGTGGAAGGTCTGGAAGTCGCGACTCCGGCCCTCAAGCCTTTTGTCGTACCCGTCACGATCCTCGTCCTGATCGGACTTTTTCTGTTTCAGCAGAAAGGCACTGAAATGGTCGGCGCGCTATTCGGGCCGATCACTATCGTCTGGTTCGCGGTGCTGGCGCTGCTGGGCATCATCAACATCGTCCGCTATCCGCAGGTTCTGGCGGCGTTCTCTCCCGAGTATGCCGTCGCCTTCTTTGCCGAGAATTCCGCCGGCGGCTTTCTGGTTCTCGGCGCGGTGGTTCTGGCCATTACCGGTACCGAGGCGTTGTACGCGGACATGGGGCATTTCGGCAAAAAACCGATCCGGCTGGCCTGGTCCTGTTACGTGCTGCCGGCACTGTTGCTGAATTATTTCGGCCAGGGTGCATTGATCCTGCACGACCAGGACGCCATCCAGAATCCCTTCTATCACATGGCGCCGGAATGGGCGCTGTACCCGCTGGTGATCCTCGCCACCATGGCCACCGTGATCGCTTCGCAGGCGGTAATTACCGGAACCTATTCCATGACCCGGCAGGCGATCCAGCTCGGCTACTGCCCGCGGCTCGAAGTCACGCAAACATCCGAAAGCGAAATCGGACAGATTTATATGCCCTGGATCAACTGGGTGCTGATGGCAGCAGTGATCGGGCTGGTGCTCGGCTTCGAATCGTCGAGCAACCTCGCGGGCGCTTACGGCATCGCGGTGACCGGCACCATGGTTATCGACACCGTGCTGGCCTTCGTGCTGATGCGCAGGCTGTGGCGCTGGCCGCTGTGGATTGCCGTGCCCCTGCTGCTGATCTTCCTGACGATCGATTTATCGTTCTTCAGCGCCAATGCGATCAAACTGTTCCACGGAGGCTGGTTTCCGATCGTGGTGGCGATCGCGCTGTTCACCCTGTTGGTGACCTGGAAGCGCGGACGGCAATTGCTCATGCAACGGCTTTCACCCGGTTCGATTCCGATCGAACCGTTCATCCAGAGTGTCACCGCTCATCCTCCAACACGCGTGCCGGGCACAGCGGTATTCCTGACCGCCGCTGCCGAAGGCGTGCCGCACGCGTTGCTGCACAATCTGAATCACAACAAGGTGCTGCACGAGCGCATCATCCTGCTTACGGTAAGCACGATCGACATCCCGCATGTCCCCGACGTAGAGCGCATCGAAGTGCATGCTCTGGGCACCGATTTCTACCGGGCGGTGGTCCGGTATGGCTTCAAAGACGACCCGGATGTGCCGCGGGCACTTGAACTCGCCGCGGCCAAGGGATTCAAATTCGAGATGATGGAGACGTCGTTCTTCCTCAGCCGGCAAACACTGATTCCCAAGATCGGTCCGGGCATGGCGCTCTGGCAGGAGAAGTTGTTCGCGTTGATGTCGCGCAACGCCTCCAGCGCGACGACATTTTTCAAGATTCCGGCGAACCGGGTTGTCGAACTGGGCACGCGGATCGAACTTTAAGGCCGTTGCCCACCAATAACCGTCTTCGCCCGGCGCCTGGATAAAAAACCGTCATCCTGAACTGCAACCGTGCGTAAATCGGCAGCCTGGTCGATTCACGGCGTGGACTTTACCAGCCGCCCGCGCATTCGTAAACCGATTACTGTCGCCAGCGGTCGCTGTCACCGTGCGGCATTTCGTTTGGACTCACTCGAGGAAATTGCCGATTGGGTGCATTTCGAAACCTGGCTGCG
>JANOGH010000574.1:0-1696 GCA_031414075.1 Betaproteobacteria bacterium
GGATGGGGGTTTCCCCCGCGAGAATGACGGACTGAGAGATTCCCTTATGACCATTCGTACTCGTTTCGCTCCCAGTCCCACCGGCTATCTGCATATCGGCGGCGCGCGCACCGCGTTGTTCTCCTGGGCCTATGCGCGCAAGACCGGCGGCAAGTTCATCCTTCGTGTCGAAGACACCGATGTCGAGAGATCTACGCAGGCGTCCACGCAGGCCATTCTCGATGCGATGGACTGGCTCGGTCTGGACTACGACGAGGGGCCGTTCTATCAGATGCAGCGACTTGCACGTTATCGGGAAGTCGCGCAGGAACTGATCGACAGCGGCAACGCCTACCACTGCTACGCCGGCAAGGAAGAACTCGACGCGATGCGCGAACAGCAGCGCGCGAAGGGCCTGAAGCCGCGCTACGATGGGCGCTGGCGGCCGGAGAACGCGAAGGGTAAAACACCACCCGAAGGCGTGACGCCAGTCGTTCGCTTTCGCAATCCCGATGGCGGTGACGTGACCTGGGACGATCTGGTGAAGGGGCCGATTTCCATCAGCAACCATGAACTGGATGACCTCGTCATCATGCGCGGCGACGGCGTGCCCACTTACAATTTTGGCGTGGTGGTCGATGACTGGGACATGAACATGACCCACGTCATCCGCGGCGACGATCACGTCAACAATACGCCGCGACAGATCAACATCTTCAATGCGCTCGGTGCAGCCCTGCCGCGATTCGGCCATCTTCCGATGATCCTCGGTGCCGATGGCGAGCGGCTGTCGAAACGCCACGGCTCGGTGAGCGTTATGCAGTATCCGGAGGACGGCTATCTGCCGGAAGCATTGCTGAACTACCTGGCACGGCTCGGCTGGGGCCATGGCGATGCCGAAATATTTACGCGCGAACAATTCGTCGAGTGGTTTTCGCTCGAGGCGGCGAGCCGCTCGCCTGCAAAGTTCGATCCGGAAAAATTGAAATGGCTGAACGCGCACTACATGAAGCAGGCGAGCGACGCGCGGCTTGCCGGACTGGTGGTTCCATTTCTCAAGGCGGACGGCTGCGATTCCGCCACAGGTCCTGATCTTAGCGCCGTTTGCGCATTGCTCAAGGACAGGGTCAGCACGATCGAGGAACTCGCGGATGCGGCCGTGTATTTCTACCGGCAACTGCATCCGGCCGAGGAGTTGCGGATACAACACTACGCAAGAGACATTCTGCCGGCGATGAAGGCGCTGCGCGAAAGGCTGGCTTCGGTCGACTGGAACCGAGTGGTATTGAGCGCGGCGATCAAGGAAACCATCACGGCGCACTCGCTGAAGATGCCGAAGCTGGCCATGCCGCTGCGCGTAATGCTCACGGGCACGGCGCACACTCCTTCGATCGACGCTGTGCTGGAGTTGATCGGCAGGGAAGAAGTGCTGCGGCGTATCGATTCGGAGCTTTTGCACTATCCGGGATAGTGGCAGCGCGAATGAACGCCACCGCAATGGTGGCGCCATATAGTCCCAAGGGGTTTGTTCTCAGCTCGCGTTGCATCCGCGATCTGCGAATCTCTCGCAAGCGACGAAGGTCGCGCGAGAGACCGCCGTGCGAAAAGCTGCACGGCGTCCCAAAACGCAGTGCGTTTTGGTCGAACCTATGGTTCGAACCCCTTGGGAAAGCCAAATAAAAAAGCCGGCACAAGGCCGGCTGTTTTATTTGGCGTC
>JANOGH010000575.1:0-17159 GCA_031414075.1 Betaproteobacteria bacterium
TTCATCGGTGCCGGACGCGCGCACGTTTGTCAGCTGCTTGCCCTTGATCGGGTTGACGACCAGATCGTTGTCGCGCGAATGGATGCCGATCACCATGCCTTCATACAGCGCTTCGCCCGGGGTTACGAACATGCGGCCGCGGTCCTGCAGCTTCCACAAGGCGTAGGCAACCGCTTCGCCGTCGTCCTGCGAAATCAGCACGCCGTTGCGGCGTTCTTCCATGTCACCCTTCACCGGACCGTAGTCGTCGAAGATATGGCTGGCCAGTCCGGTCCCGCGCGTGATATTGAGGAATTCGCCCTGGAAGCCGATCAGCCCGCGCGCCGGAATGCGGTACTCGAGACGGGTGCGGCCCTTGCCGTCGGCCTGCATGTCCTGCAAGTCGCCGCGGCGGCGGCCCAGTTCTTCCATCACCGCGCCCTGATGGCCATCCTCGACGTCGACGGTCAGCAACTCGTACGGCTCCTCTTTCAGACCATTCACGGTTCTCATCACCACGCGCGGGCGACCGACCGCCAATTCGTAACCTTCGCGGCGCATGTTCTCCAGCAGGATGGTCAGATGCAGTTCGCCGCGACCGGATACGACGAACGTGTCGGAATCGGCGCTAAATTCGACCTTCAGCGCAACATTCGATTGCAGTTCGCGCTCCAGCCGCTCCCGGATCTGGCGGCTGGTGACATATTTGCCGTCACGGCCGGCCAGCGGCGAAGTATTGACCAGGAAGTTCATGGTGAGCGTGGGCTCGTCCACCTTCAGCAAGGGCAAGCCTTCCGGTTTCGCCGGATCGCAGAGAGTGACGCCGATGGCTACTTCTTCGATGCCGTTGATCAGAACGATATCGCCGGCCTCGGCCTCTTCCACGACTGTGCGCTCCAGGCCCTTGAATACCAGGACCTGATTGACCTTCGCCAGCTTCGGTTCACCATCCGGGCCCTGCATGACGGCAACCTGCTGACCGGAGCGAATGCGTCCGCGCGCTACCCGGCCGATGCCGATGCGGCCGACGAAGCTGGAATAGTCGAGCGAGCAGATCTGCAATTGCAACGGCGCCTCGGGATCGGCGTCGCGCACGGGCACATGCTTCAGGATCGCGTCGAACAGGGGACGCAAATCCGTGCTGGGATGGGCCAGGTCGAGCGTCGCATAACCGTTAAGAGCTGACGCGTAAACGACCGGAAAGTCGAGTTGTTCTTCGGTCGCGCCGAGCTTGTCGAACAGATCGAAGGTCTGGTTCACGACCCAATCGGCACGCGCGCCCGGACGATCCACCTTGTTGACCACGACGATGGGCTTGAGTCCGAGGGCCAGCGCCTTGCGCGTGACAAAACGGGTTTGCGGCATCGGGCCCTCCACCGCATCGACCAGCAGCAATACGCTGTCCACCATCGACAGCACGCGCTCGACCTCGCCACCGAAATCCGCGTGTCCGGGCGTATCGACGATGTTGATGTGCGTGCCCTGGTACTGGACTGCGCAATTCTTCGCCAGGATCGTGATACCGCGTTCCCTTTCCAGGTCGTTGGAATCCATGACCCTTTCAGTCATATGCTGGTGCGCCGCGAAGGTGCCCGACTGGCGCAGAAGCTTGTCGACCAGCGTGGTTTTGCCGTGGTCGACGTGGGCAATGATGGCGATGTTGCGAACGTTGCGGGTCATCGGTGAATGCAGTGCAGCAAAAAGGTCGCGCAGTGTACCACAGGAAAGGCTGCAATTTATTGAATATTCGCGCTTTGCGGTAGCCGCCGTCAGGCCGACGCGCGGAAGACTTGCATCGGCGCCGTGCGCAGCACCTTCGCGGTTCCGAGCAGTCCGGCGACAGTGACGCCGGCAGCACCGATCAGCAATCCCGCCAGCCATACCCACGGATTGATCGCATAAGGCAGGTTCAGCACCTTGTCGGCCAATACGTATCCGATTGCCGTGGCGCCGAGCGCCGCGAACAAACCCGCCAGCGCCCCGATCAAAGCGAACTCGGCAGCCTGGACGGCGCGCAACTGGCGGCTTGATGCGCCGAGCGTGCGCATCACGGCGGCATCGAATTCACGTTCGTCATGCGTGCTGCTGACGGCAGCGAACATCACCAGCAAGCCGGCCGCGATGCTGAACAGGAAGACGAATTCGATCGCCCTGACCACCTGGTCCATCATGCGCTGCACTTGGCCAAGGATTGCCGCCACGTCGATGATCAGCAGATTCGGGAAGCGCGTCACCAGAGCGTCCAGCAGCACCGAGCGCTCGGCCGCCAGATGCAGGCTGGTGACATAGCTGGCGGGATATTTTTCCAGCACGCCCGGCGGTGCGATCACGAAAAAATTCACGCGGAAAGAATCCCATCCCACCTTGCGCAGCGATACGATTTCCGCCGTCAGCCGGGAGCCGGCAATGTCGTAGGTCACGGTGTCGCCCGGCTCCACGCCGATCGTCTTGGCAATGCCCTCCTCGACCGACAGCACCGCTTTGCCGGCATCGCGGCCGTCGAACCAGCGGCCGGCGACGATCGCATTGTCGGGTTGCATTGATTGCGTCCATGACAGATTGAACTCTCGATCGACCAGCCTGCGCGCGCGATCCTCGACGTAGTCGCGCGACGACACCGGTTTGCCGTTGATCTCCACCAGACGGCCGCGCACCATCGGAAACATCTGCGGGGACGGTACGTTATTGGCGGCAAAGAACTGCGCGATCGCCTGCACCTGATCGGACTGGATGTTCACCAGGAAGCGATTCGGCGCATCCGCCGGCAGGCTGTTGCGCCAATTGTCCAGCAGATCCGCCCGTACCAGCGTCAGCAGGATCAGCGCCATCAGCCCGAGGCCCAGCGCCATCACCTGAACGACGCTGCCGGCGCGATGGCGGCGCAGATTGGCCAGACCGAACCGCCAGTTGAAGCCGGCGGACCGGCTGACCGAGGACAACAACCGCAGCACCACCAGGGTCAGCACGGCGCTCGCCGCCGCCGTGCCCAGCACGCCGCCCAGTACGTAGAGTCCCAGCGCGAGTTCCTGTGCCTGCCACAGCACCAGGCCGGCGACTGCGGCGCCACCCAGGAGATAGGCCGATACGCTCATCGAATTCGGCGCACCGAGGTCCCGGCGCAGCACCCGCAGCGTCGGCACTTTCTTCAACGCGATGAGCGGCGGCAGCGAAAATCCGAGCAGCATCACGAATCCGGCAACCATGCCCTGCAGCAGCGGCAGCAGTCCGGGTGCGGGCAAAGCAACCGAAACTACCGGCGCCAATACCGCGGCCAGCACGAACTGAAACGCGAAGCCGACGGCGCAGCCGAGTGCGCCTGCAACCAGTCCGATCATGACGAACTGCAAACCATGCAGACTCAGGATCAACGTCTGCCCGGCGCCGAGACAACGCATGATCGCGCAGGCATCCAGATGGCGCTGAAGATAGCGGCGGGCAGCGAGCGCCACAGCGACCCCGGCCAGGATCACCGTCATGAGCGCGGACAATCCGAGAAAGCGCCCGGCGCGTTCCAGCGCCGCCTTGATTTCCGGGCGCGCATCGCGAATATCCTCGACCCGTTGTCCCGGGCCGACCGCCCGCCCGGCGAAATCGCGGAATAACGCGATCGCCGGGGCGCCGCCGGCCACAAACAGCCGGTACGACACGCGGCTGCCGGACTGGATCAGGCCGGTGGAGGGCAGGTCCGTCGCGTTCATGATCAGCCGCGGGCCGAGGTTGATGAAGCCAGCACTGGATTCGGGTTCTTCGCTCACCAGGGCGGCAATGCGGAATTCGCGCTCGCCGAGGCCGACGCGGTTGCCGATTTTCACATTGAGGCGGCGCAGCAGACGATCATCCACCCAGACTTCGCCCACCTCCGGAATGCTCCGAGGCTCGAAATCCGCCCCGCTTTCGGATGATCGAACGCGCAGCTTGCCGCGCAGAGGATAGGCTGGCGCAATCGCCTTGACCTCGGTCAGCAGCGTGCGCCCGGCGAACTGCGTCATGCTCGGAAACCGCACCGCGGCCGTCGTCGACAATCCGAGGCGCTGCGCCTCCTGGCGGAAGCGCTCAGCAACGGGTTTGTCGGACACGACGACCAGGTCGGCACCGAGCAACTGATTGGCTTCGCTCGTCAGCGACCGTCCGACCCGGTCCGCGAAAAAAGCCACGGTCGTCACGCTGGCGACCGCCACGATGAGCGCAAGCGCGAGCAGGCGTTGCTCGCCGGCGCGCCAGTCGCGCGCCAGCATGCGCATCGCCAGCTTCAGTACGGCGACGGGGCCGAGATCAGCGCCGTTCATCGTTCATCAGCCGGCCCGCCACGAGGCCGATGCGCCGCGGACAGCGCTGCGCGAGCACTTCATCATGCGTGACCAGCAACAACGTGGTGCGCGCCACGCGGTTCAGCTCGAACATCAGCGAGATGATCTCTTCGCCCGTTGCCGAATCGAGGTTGCCGGTGGGCTCGTCGGCGAACAGCACACTCGGGTCGGCGGCAAAAGCACGCGCGACCGCGACCCGCTGTTGCTCGCCGCCGGAAAGCTGACGCGGATAGTGCGTGAGCCGCGAGCCGAGGCCGACCCGCCCAAGCCAGTCCGCAGCGCGGTTTCGCGCATCGGATTTTGCGCCAAGCTCCAGCGGCAGCATCACGTTCTCCAGCGCGGTGAGCGCGGGCAGCAGCTGGAACGACTGGAACACGAAGCCCACGCGGTCGCGCCGCAGGCGCGCCCGGCCGTCTTCGTCGAGCGCGAACAAGTCCGCGCCGTCGAGTTGAACGCTGCCCGAAGTCGGTACGTCCAGCCCGGCGAGCAACGCCAGCAGCGTGGTCTTGCCCGACCCTGAAGCACCGAGGATGGCCACCGCTTCGCCGCGGCCTATCTCCAGGGATACGTCCTCCAGAATGGTCAGCGCGGCGCTGCCGGTGAAAACTTGCTTGGTCAATCCCACCGCCCTCACAATGGGCGTCATGTACTCGTCAGCCATGCGCTCGCTTCTTCTCTTTCTGTTGTTGGTCATCGTTCCGGCGTCGGCGGTCCGTGCCGCCCAGACCATTCTGGTCCTGGGCGACAGCATTTCCGCCGGCTACGGCCTGGCGCAAGGCGAAGGCTGGGTCGAGCTGCTCGAACAACGCATCCAGCGCGACAAACTCGACTATCGGGTGGTCAACGCCAGCATCAGCGGCGAGACTACGCTCGGCGGGCTCAATCGCATCGCAGCCGTACTCCAGGAACATCATCCCGCCGTGGTCATCGTCGCGCTCGGCGGCAACGATGGCCTGCGTGGCAACCCGCTGGATGAAATCCGCCGCAACCTGATTGCCATCGTCCAAGCCTGCCGCAAGGCCGGCGCGAAAGTCGTTATCGCCGGCATGCGCATCCCGCCCAACTACGGTCGAGTCTACACGCGCCGCTTCGAAGGCCTGTTCGCCGAGGTTGCTAGACAGCAAAACGTTTCGCTGGTTCCTTTCATGCTCCAGGGCTTTGCCGAGGACCGCAAGATGTTTCAGGCCGATGGCATTCACCCGGCCGCCAATGCGCAACCGCGCATCCTCGATAACGTCTATCGCCGGCTGCGTCCGCTGCTGCTGCCGCGTCCAAGGCGTTGAAACGCAACCCTGTCTGCGGCCGCCGCGATGTTCCGCACGGTAACGGTAGCACAGCTCTCCGGTAAACGATAAAACGTGAAACCATGATGTTTGATTCCAGCACTGTCCGCACCCGCGTCGTCGCGATGCTGATTTTCTTATTCTGCATCGTATGGTTTTGCAACCTCGATTATCGCCGCCTGGCGCGCTCGGACGAGGGGCGCTATGCCGAAATCGCGCGGGAGATGGCGGTAACCGGAGACTGGACCACGCCGCGCCTGAACGGCATCAAGTATTTCGAGAAGCCGCCACTGCAATACTGGATGACCGCCGCCGCTTACAAGGCGTTCGGCGAGCACGAGTGGACGGCGCGGCTGTGGGCCGCCCTGACGGGATTTGCCGGCGTGCTGATGGTGGGATTTGCCGGCGCGAGATTATTCGGCCGGCAGGCGGGATTCTACTCGGCGATGGTTCTGGCGAGCAGCGCCATTTACGCTGCAATCGGTCATATCAATACGCTCGACATGGGCGTCACGTTCTGCCTGACACTCGGATTGCTCGGTTTCCTGCTGGCTCAGCGCCGCGCCGGCAGGACCCGCGAAACGCGCCTGTGGATGCTGCTGGCCTGGGCGGCGATGGGCCTCGCCTTCCTCAGCAAAGGCCTCATCGGACTGGCGTTACCGGGTGCCGCAATGCTGGCCTACGCGCTCGTCCATCGCGACATTTCATTCCTTAAACGGCTCGAGCCATTCGCCGGCATCGCCATCATGCTCGCGATCGCCCTGCCCTGGATCATCGCGGTGTCGATCGCCAACCCGGAGTTTCCGCACTTCTTCTTCATACACGAACATTTCCAGCGCTTCCTGACGCAAGTCCATCACCGCACGGCGCCGTGGTGGTACTTCGTCCCGCTCCTGATCGCCGGCATGCTGCCCTGGACCGCCATGCTGGGACAGGCGCTGAGCGCTGCGTGGAAAGGTGATGCGACCGGGCAGTCGTTCAAACCGCGGCGATTTCTGCTCCTCTATGCGGCCGTGATTTTTCTGTTCTTCAGCGCATCACAGTCCAAGCTGCCGTCGTATATTCTGCCAATTTTTCCCGCGCTCGCGCTGCTCGTCGGCGAATGGCTCACCCGTGTCCGCGGTCGCACGCTGACGTGGCTGATCCTGCCGATCGCCGTCCTCGCGCTTACCGGCGCCATCGCATCGCCCTTTGTGGCGAATTTCGGCGGCGAAAAGGTGCCGGTGGCGCTTTACGCCATGTTCGGCAGATGGATACTCGCGGGCGCCTTGACGTTGCTCGCGGCCTCCTGCCTTGCCATGTTTTTTGCCTGGCGCGAACGCATCGAAGCCGCGGTTATCGCGCTCGGGGCCGGAGGGCTGCTGTTCATTCAACTCATCATGACCGGAGATGAAACGCTGTCGCCGTCCTACTCCACGTCACATCTGGTCGGCACGATCAGCCCTCTCCTGGACGCTGACACCCCTATCTACAGCGTGCGCACCTATGAGCAGACGCTGCCTTTTTATATTAAGCGAACCGTGACGCTGGTCGACTACCGCGACGAACTGGATTTCGGACTGCAACAGGAACCGGAACTGGCGATCCCAACCATTGAAGAGTTCGAGGCGCGCTGGCGCAGCGATCGTAAGGCAGTGGCGATCATGGGGCCGGACATCTACCGCGAATTGACGGCACGCGGACTCCCGATGCGCTTGCTCGCCGCCGATGCGCGCCGTGTTATCGTGTCAAAATCATGAATCTTCTCAGTTTCATACTGGTACTCGCCGGTGTGCTGTTGAATGCAGCGGCACAACTGCTCCTCAAGGCCGGCACCAACGGTATCGGCGCATTCGCCTTTACCGCCGACAACCTGGTTCCGGTCGGAATCAAGATCGCGTCCAATCCTTTCATCCTGGGCGGCCTGGGTTGCTACGCCGTCAGTGTGATGGTCTGGATCATGGCGCTGTCGCGCGTTGAGGTAAGCCTCGCCTATCCGATGCTTTCGATCGGCTATGTCGTCAACGCCGTCGCCGCCTGGTATCTGTTTGGCGAAGCGCTGACTGCGCAGCGCATGATCGGTATCGGCACCATTATCGTCGGCGTTTTCCTGATGGCACGCTCGTGACCGCGCGCACTCCGGCCGCTCCTTACCTCCCGTTCGCGCGTCCCTCGATCGACGAGGAATCCATAGCCGGCGTGGCGGAAGTGCTGCGCTCGGGCTGGCTCGCCAGCGGGCTGAACGTGCTCAAGTTCGAGCAGGCCCTTTCTGATTATCACGGGGGGCGGACGGCTCGCGCCGTGACTTCCGCCACCGCGGCCCTCGAACTGGCCCTGCAGGTTGCCGGCGTCGGTCCCGGCGCCGAGGTGATCACCTCGGCAATGAGTTTTTTTGCGGCGCCGAACATGATCGTAAAAGTCGGAGCAAAGCCGGTGTTCGTGGACTGCGATCTCATCACGCGCAACATCGATTTCGACCAAGTGGAAGCCTCCATCACGCCGCGCACCATGGCGATCATGCCGACGCATTTCGCCGGCTTGCCGGTGGACATCGAACGCCTGTATGCCATCGCGCACAAGCACGGGCTGCGGGTGATCGAAGACGCCGCACTGGCAATCGGCTCGCGCTGGCGGGGACAGCGCATCGGCGCTTCCGGCGACCTGGTTGTGCTCAGCTTCCACCCGAACAAGAACATGACCACCATAGAAGGCGGCGCGTTGTTGATGAGCGATGCAGCCGAGGTGAAGTTGTTCGAGAAGCTGCGCTTTCACGGCATCGTGCGCCTGCCGGACGGCACGCGCGACGTCGATGTCGCCGGCGGGAAGTTCAACCTGCCGGACGTCAATGCGCGCATTGGTCTGGCACAGCTTGCCCGGCTCGAGGAATTCAATGCGGCACGGCGCAGGCTGGCGGCACGCTATTTCGCGAATCTGCGCACCGATCCGCAATGCGTTCTGCCGGCACACGCGCACGCCGGCGAGGAGGAAGGCCACAGCTGGAACATGTTCTGCGTGCTGCTGCCGCTTGCGCGGCTCGACATCACGCGCAGGCAGTTCATCGATGCCATGCACGCGCGCGGCATCGGCATCGGCGTTTCCTACGAGGCCCTGCATCTGACCACGCTGTGCCACGGCTTCGGCTACCGCGAGGGCGATTTTCCGAACGCCGAACGCATCGCACGCGAAACCGTGACGTTGCCGCTCTTCCCGGCAATGAGTGCCGGGGACGTCGATCGCGTTTGCCAGGCCGTTGCCGATATTCTTGCCGGCGCCCGACGCTGACGCCAACCCTCCGGATCATCCCATGTCCCAGCCCACCCTTTCGGTCGTCATCCCGGTCTATAACGAAGAAGCCGGATTGCCCGCCTTGTTCGCCCGGCTCTATCCGGCGCTGGATGCGATGGAAATGGCGTACGAGATTATTTTTGTCAACGACGGCAGCCGTGACCGCTCGGCGGCAGTGTTGCGCAAACAGTTCGAGCGGCGGCCGGATGTCACCCGGATCATCCTGTTCAATGCCAACTACGGCCAGCACCTGGCGATCATGGCTGCTTTCCAGTATTCGCGCGGCAAGCGCATCGTGACGCTGGATGCCGACTTGCAGAACCCGCCCGAGGAAATCGGCAAGCTGCTGGCCAGGATGGATGAGGGTTACGACTACGTCGGCGGCGTGCGTGCCGAGCGCCATGACACCTGGTTTCGCCGCAATGTCTCGCGTTTTCTGAACCGGTTGCGGGAGCGCACGACGCGCATCCACATGACCGACCAGGGGTGCATGCTGCGCGCCTACGACCGGCAGGTCGTGGACGCGATCAATAAATGCGAAGAGGTCAACACCTTCATTCCGGCGCTGGCCTATACCTTTTCCAGCAATCCTGCGGAGGTCGAAGTCGCGCACGAAGAGCGCGCGGTCGGCACGACCAAGTATTCCCTGTACAAGCTGATGCGGCTCAATTTCGACCTGGTTACCGGGTTCTCACTGGCGCCGCTGCAGGCGTTCTCGCTGGTGGGCTTTGTGCTGGCCGTCTCCTCGACGGGCGTGGTGGTGTTCCAGATCTTGCACCGGCTGGTGCGCGGCGAGGCCGCCGAAGGGATGTTTCAATCGGTGACGGAGGCAGCGCAGTTCTTTCTGTTTGGCGTGGTGCTGTTCGGCATCGGCCTGCTGGGCGAATACATCGGCCGCATCTACCAGGAAGTTCTGCGCCGTCCGCGTTTCATCGTCAGCGCCGTGCTCGAAGAGCGCTCGGCCGCGGAGACGGCGCAAGCCGACAAACCCGCCGACCTTCACAAGACTTCCGCGATCCGCTGACATCAAGATGACCACCGCCGTGGTTTTTGCGTATCACGACGTCGGCGTGCGCTGCCTGAAAGTGCTGCTCGCGCAGGGCGTGATCGTGCCGCTGGTCGTCACACACCAGGACAATCCGGCCGAGAACATCTGGTTCGACAGTGTCGCCGCGGTGGCGCGCGAACACGACATTCCCGCGATCACGCCGGATAACCAGAACCTGCCCGCCGCGCTCGAGCGAGTCACCGGCGAGAATCCCGATTTCCTATTCTCGTTCTACTTCCGGCACATGATAGGCGCGCGGCTGCTTGCCGCCGCGAAACGCGGGGCGCTGAACATGCACGGTTCGCTGCTGCCGAAATTCCGCGGACGGGTTCCGGTCAATTGGGCGGTCATCAAGGGCGAACAGGAAACCGGGGCCACACTGCACTACATGGTCGAAAAACCCGACGCCGGCGATATCGTCGACCGGCAGGCGGTGCCGATCCTGCCGGACGACACCGCGCCGGAAGTTTTCCGCAAGGTCACGGTCGCGGCGGAAATCGTCCTGCATCGCAGCCTTCCGTTGCTGATCGCCGGCACGGCGCCGCGCATCAAACAGGAGCTGGCGCGCGGATCCTACTTCGGTGGCCGCATACCCGAGGACGGTCGCATCGACTGGAGCGCCACCACCGAGGCAGTCCACAACCTGGTGCGCGGCGTCGCTCCGCCCTATCCGGGCGCTTTCACGACCATCGCCGGAAAGACCGTGCGCATCCTGAAGTCCCTGCGCCAGCCCGGACGCCGCGGCAGTTTTTCCGCACCCACCCTGTTTGTGGAAAACGGGATTTTCTTCGCGCAATGCGCCGATGGCGGCATTTTGCGCATCGACGACATCGAACTGGCCGGGCGGCGCATCGAGCCACGAGAAATCGATAGCGCGCTCGGCCCCACCCCTCTTTCCTTACTTTCCGGAACCCGGAGCCTGACGTGAAAAAAATCCTGATCCTCGGCGTAAACGGCTTCATCGGCCATCACCTTTCCAGGCGCATCATCGACACCACCGACTGGGAAGTGTTCGGCATGGATATGCAAACCGAGCGTGTCTCCACATTGCTCGATCACAAGCGTTTTCATTTCTTCGAAGGCGACATCACCATTAACAAAGAATGGATCGAGTATCACATCCGCAAGTGCGACGCGGTGCTGCCGTTGGTGGCAATTGCCACGCCGGCCACGTACGTCAAGGAACCACTGCGTGTGTTCGAACTGGACTTCGAGGCCAATCTGCCGATCGTGCGCCACGCGGTGAAGTACGGCAAACGGGTAATCTTCCCGTCCACATCCGAAGTCTACGGAATGTGCCGGGATGACGAGTTCGATCCGGAAAGTTCCGAGTTGATCTACGGGCCGATCAACAAACCACGCTGGATCTACGCCTGCGCCAAACAGTTGATGGACCGCGTCATCGCCGCCTATGGCCAGCAGGAAGGGCTCGACTACACGTTGTTCCGTCCCTTCAACTGGATCGGCGCCGGGCTGGACAGCATCCACACACCGAAGGAAGGCAGCTCGCGCGTGGTCACGCAATTCTTCGGCCATATCGTGCGCGGTGAGGCCATCAAGCTGGTGGACGGCGGTACCCAGAAACGCGCCTTCACCTATATCGACGACGGCATCGACGCGCTGATGAGGATCATCGACAACAGGAACGGCATCGCCAGCGCCAAAATCTATAATGTCGGCAACCCGAAAAACAACTATTCGGTTCGCGAACTGGCGGAGATGATGATCGAACTCGCGCTCACCTATCCCGAGTACCAGGCGGCGGCGAAACTGGTAAGAACGGTCGAAACCACCTCCGCTGCCTATTACGGCGACGGTTACCAGGACGTGCAGAACCGGGTGCCGAAGATCGACAACACCCACAAGGATCTCGGCTGGCAGCCGAAAGTCGACATGCAGACTGCGCTGAGGAATATCTTCGATGCCTATCGCAGCCACGTGGCCGACGCCCGCAATCTGGTCAATTGATTCATGAAACTGGCGCTCAAGATAGACGTCGACACCTATCGGGGTACCCGTCAGGGCGCCCCGCACCTGGTAGACATCCTGAAGGAGCGCAAAGCCGGCGCCAGTTTCTTGTTTTCACTTGGGCCAGATCACACCGGCCGAGCCATCACGCGCGTATTTCGCGCCGGTTTTCTGCGCAAGGTGCGCCGTACCTCCGTGCTCGATCATTACGGCATCAAGACCCTGCTTTATGGGACCCTGCTTCCCGCACCCGATATCGGAAAGCAATGCGCGGGCATCATGCGCGATGTGCGCGATGCCGGGTTCGAAGTCGGAATCCACACCTGGGATCACGTGCTATGGCAGGACCACGTAGCCCGCGCCGATGCACAGTGGACGCGCCGGCAGATGGATCTTGCCTGCGAGCGCTTCGAGGAAATTTTTGGCGAACCAGCGCGCATACATGGTGCGGCGGGCTGGCAGATGAATCGCCATGCCTACCGGCTCACGCAACGGCTGGGTTTCAATTTCTGTTCGGATACGCGCGGCAGCGGACCTTTCGTGCCGGTCTACCAGGGCGAGATCGTCGCCTGTCCGCAACTGCCCACCACGCTGCCCACGCTGGACGAGATGATCGGGCTGGATGGCGTCAACGCCGGCAATGTCGTCGACCGGTTGCTGGGGTTGACACAACAGCAAACCACGTCCGGCCACGTGTTCACCTTGCACGCCGAACTGGAAGGAATGAAGTTCGCCCCGCTCTTCGAGCAGCTTCTGGACGGCTGGCGGGACCAAGGACACGAACTGGTCTCGCTCGGGAGCTACCTGGAATCCCTGACATTGAACGATCTACCACGACACGAAATCGCCACCGGCCCGGTCCCGGGGCGCAGCGGCGTACTCGCCTTGCAAGGCCGCGAATTCCTCGCCCCCGCCTGACTATCTCTAACTTTCCACCCAACACGGAGGCACGGAGGGCACAGAGGACACGGAGAAAAAAAGGAAAAGATACTGGGAAAGGGATCGATGGCAATAGTTGCGTCCGTGGGGTATGAAACGGTCCGTGTGTATTACAAGCTTTCCGGATCGGCACAATTGCGCGCACACCGATAGCCACAGTATTGCTTCCGACCACCATCGTTTTTCCCCTCCATTGCTTTTCTCCGTGTCCTCTGTGCCCTCCGTGCCTCCGTGTTGGGTTTAGGTTGGAAGATTTAATCTTGGTATTGCATTCGGCCAGGGTTTCGGTAAACATACCTTCAGGCAATGGAAACTTCGCTGGTTGGCCTCAAGGTTCCCGATTTCGAGATCGCTTCGACCGGGAACAAGACGTTCAAGCTCTCAGCCTCGCTGGGAAGCTCGCTGGTTCTTTACTTCTATCCCAAAGACAACACCCCCGGCTGCACCACCGAAGGCCAGCAGTTCAGCGACCTGCACGCGGAATTCGCAAAACTCGGTTGCGCCGTCCATGGCATTTCACGCGACAGCATCAAGTCGCACGAAGCTTTCAAGGCCAGGATGGGGTTTCCGTTCGACCTGATTTCCGACCCGGACGAGAAAGTCTGCAATCTGTTCGGTGTCATAAAAATGAAAAACATGTACGGCAGACAAGTCCGCGGCATTGAGCGCAGCACCTTCGCCATCGATGCCCGCGGCAGCGTTCGCAGGCAATGGCGCGGGGTCAAAGTGCCCGGACATGCCCAGGAGGTTCTCGAATTCGTAAGATCCCTTTAACCGACACACTGAAGGAGCGCGGATGATTCCCCGACGAAGTAAATCCTCTATTCACGCTCGCAATTCCTTCAATTCCCGTCCTTGCGGGGCAGCTTTATGATTCGCCGCAAAGCGACCGCCCCCACCCTGGTCACCACGCTTCACCCGCGCAACAAGCTGTTCGTTCTCGATACCAACGTTCTGATGCACGATCCGACCAGCCTGTTCCGGTTCGAGGAGCACGACGTGTATCTGCCGATGGTCACCCTCGAGGAACTGGATTCCAACAAGAGGGGCATGTCCGAAGTCGCTCGCAATGCGCGTCAGGCCAGCCGCTTTCTCGACGAAATCGTTTCCAAGGCGGTCGAGAACATCGCCGCGGGAATCCCGCTGGCGAATGCCGGCGCCAGGGAGGCAACCGGGCGGCTGTTCCTGCAGACCGAATCGATCATCGGCGAGTTGCCGGCTCGACTGGCGGCCGGCAAGGCGGACAACCAGATCATCGGTGTAGTGAAACACCTGCAGGAAACCCACGACAAACGACAGGTGATCCTGGTCAGCAAGGACATCAACATGCGCATCAAGGCGCATGCCCTGGGCTTTGCGGCGGAGGATTACTTTAACGACAAGGTCCTCGAAGATACCGATCTGCTCTACACCGGCGTGCGCGAGCTGCCGGCGGATTTCTGGGATCAGCATGGCAAGGAAATGGAGTCCTGGCAGCAGGACGCCCGCACCTACTATCGCGTGCGCGGGCCGCTGTGCGACAGCCTGATGGTCAACGAATTCGTGTTCCTCGAAGGCGAAAAGCCGTTCTACGCGCAGGTCAGAGAGCAAAGCGGCAAGACGGCTATTCTGCAGACCATCCGGGAATACACCCATCAGAAAAACAATATCTGGGGCATTGTCGCGCGTAACCGGGAACAGAACTTCGCGCTGAACCTGCTGATGAATCCGGATGTGGACTTCGTCACGCTGCTCGGCCATGCCGGCACCGGCAAGACGTTGCTCACGCTGGCGGCCGGTCTGATGCAGACCCTCGAAGACAAGGTCTATTCCGAGATCATCATGACCCGGGTCACCGTGCCGGTAGGCGAGGACATCGGCTTTCTGCCCGGTACCGAGGAAGAAAAGATGACGCCGTGGATGGGCGCACTCGACGACAATCTGGACGTGCTCAACAAGACCGACGACGAGGCCGGCGAATGGGGTCGCGCCGCCACGCGCGACCTGATCCGCTCGCGCATAAAAGTAAAGTCGCTGAACTTCATGCGCGGGCGCACCTTCATCAACAAGTTCCTGATCATCGACGAGGCGCAGAATCTCACGCCCAAGCAGATGAAAACCCTGATCACCCGCGCCGGTCCGGGCACCAAGGTGGTCTGCCTCGGCAACATCTCGCAGATCGACACGCCCTATCTGACCGAGGGCAGTTCCGGTCTGACCTACGTAGTGGATCGCTTCAAGGGCTGGGCGCACAGCGGGCACGTCACGCTGCTGCGCGGCGAACGCTCACGGCTGGCGGATCACGCCGCAGAGGTTCTGTGACAGGGGTTCTCTGACAGGGGGGTTTTGGCCGATCGCCACGCTGACTGGCCGGGCGTTGCGCCCCAGTCGGGTTCCGGCTAGACTGCAGGACACAACATATGGTGCATATGCACTGAACCCTTACAACATCTAGTTGACAGCGAGTGCTTAGACCGATCCCCCCACAGGCGGCGTGGCAGGCGATAACGGCCTTGGCTGGAGTTTTCACCCTCGTTTGCGCACTTGCCGCCCCGGCAGACCTCTGGCGTCTCACGGTGAAGTCCCGCCAAGGCGAGCCGTTTCTGGCCACCGCCGCACTCACTTCGCTGGCGGAAGAACACATTTCCGCGGTCTGCTTGTCGATGGGCCCCGAGAGCGATGCGCCGGGTTCGGAAATGCCTTTCCTCGGCACGGCCAACCTGAAGCTGAACGCCGCAGGCAGCACAGTCGAAATCAGCACCCAGGAACCGATCAACGCACCCTCGCTGGCCTTCGTGCTGCGGGTGCAGTGTGCCGGAGCCCCGCTCTACGCCCGGCACTTCACTGCGCTGATCCCGCCGGCCGCCGCGAAGACCCGGGCGCCAGGCGCCGACACAACACCGACGAAACGTCGCGGCTTTCACCTCAGCATTTTGCGCGGCGACACCGTCGAAAGCATCGCCGCCGTCATCTTTCCCGGGCAGCGCGCCCTGCAGCAGGATTTGGTGCAGAAGGTCATCGCGGGCAACGCAAATGCGTTTCCGAACGGCATCAAGCGTGAAGTCGCGGCCGGCACGGTACTTTGGTTTCCGGACCTGCGCGAGCTCCAAAAATCGACCCAGACAAAACCGCAGGCGTCCGCAAAGATTACTCCCGGCGCGTCTGCCAAGCGGCGTCCGAGCCGCAACGTCGAAGCGCCTCGTGCCGAGGCTGCACCGGCGCAAGTTACCGAGGAAATGCCGGTCAAGCCGCGCCAGCCGATCACGCTGCGTCGCGCACTCGCGCTCGGTGACAAACCCGGACCGCAGGAGTGCAAACAACTGATGCAACTCTGCGGGGCCGAAACTCCGGCTGTCGCCCCGATAGCGCCAGCGCTGGATAACGAGGTACGCTCGCTGGAATCCGGCGTGAAGGAATTGCACCTGCAACAGGAGAGCATTGATCAACAACTGCAACGTCTCGAACAGTCGTTGCAATCGTTGCAGTCGCTGCAAAAGGCGATCAGTGCCACACCGGCACCCGTGCAGGCCCAGCCCTCGCCGCCGCCAGCGAAGGTTGAAATCCGCACGGTGGTGAAGTCCGAACCACTTTCCTGGACCATCTGGCTCGGCCTCGCGGGACTGATTGTCGTCGTCGCCATCGGCGGTTTCGCCTACGGTCGCCGGAGCTCGTTCTCACGGGGACTGGCCGAAACGGACGAGCAGCTCGACCGCATGCTGGCGACTGCGGCAACGGTGATGCGCGAAATGGAGTCCGCCCCGAAACCGGCGCCGGCGCCACGGATCAGCCTGCCAACGCCACGGCTGCCCCCTGCCAGCCCGGCGCCCGGACCATCCAGTGACGAAGCGCTGCCGGCTTCCGCACCCGGGCGGGCGCCCGCACCCGCCCTCGATACCCAGGCAGCGCAGCCGGCGATCGAAGTGGACGTCAGGCGCGAAAGCGAGCCGCCGGCTGCGCCGCTGGTCGCCGGTCTGTCGAACGATGTGCTCTTCGAGATGGATCAGGCGCTCGACAACACGCGCTCGATGTTCACGGACGTGGACCGGTTCATCGCCCTCGGGCGCACCCACAATGCATTGAGTCTGTTGCAATTCCAGGTTCACAAGGACCCTAAGGACAGGGATTCCTGGATCAAGCTGATGGCAATCTACCGTCAGGAAAAGTTGGATATCGAACTGGCGAAGGCCGTGCGCGAGTTCAGGAACCATTTCCCGCACGAGAATCCGCCCGCAGTGTGAGATCGGGCTGAAACCCCTTCGCCGCCAAGACGCCAAGAGCGCCAAGGAAACGCGAAGAAAGACCGTGGCGTTCCAGCAGTAAATTTCCCCGCGATATTCCGGACTGGCTGAACAGGAAAAGCTCGGCAGGTATTCCTCCGGTTTCCTTTGTGTG
>JANOGH010000576.1:0-2694 GCA_031414075.1 Betaproteobacteria bacterium
CCAGGTTGTCTTTTTCCCGTGCGGCGCCGAGCGTATTGCGCAACGGACGACCGAACGGCGCCGCGTGGATTTCAAATACGTCCCCGACCTTCGTCTCGATCTTCTTGGTGAAGCTGCCCGTGGCGGCGCCAAAATAATGCACATGCATGTCGCCGGGCTGGCGGAAATCGCGATACTTGAAGTGATGATGCTCGAGGTTCCCGATCGAGTGGCACATGTTCGTTTCGCCTGATAACCAGTCCTCTGCCCAGATCTCCTTGCCGTTGCGCGTCAGGCGCGCCCGTCCGGTAACCGAAGCGGGCAGTGCGCCGATGAGCAACTCCGGTCCGAATGAACATTGGCGCAGCTTCGAATGCGCGAGATAAAGATAATTCTGGCGTTCCATGACGTGGTCCGCATATTCGTTGCCGAGGGCAAAACCGACGCGCAACACGTCGCCGCGATCGCCGATGATATAGAGGCCGACGATTTCCACCTCGTCGCCGCCGTCGAGCGCGTAGGCCGGCAAATCGAGTTCCTGCTCTGGCGCGACCACGCAGCGGCCATCCCCCTTGTAGAACCATTCGGGCGCTGTGCCGATTTCGCCGGTCCCCGGTTTACCGCCTTCCATCCCCCACTTGAACATCTTCATCGAATCGGTCAGCTCGGATTCGTCCTTCTGCAATTTCGCGTGCATCGAGTCGCGCGCGGCGGCGCTGCCCAGATGCGATAACCCCGTTCCGGTAATGAGGCAGCGGTAGAGGTCGGGATGGTCGAGCGGCGGCAGCAGCCGCTTCTCGTCGATTACCTCGTCGTAGTTGACCGTTTCCGTGCCGATCTTTGCTTTGGCCGTGGATTCCAGCGATACATTGGCACGTGCGGCGGCGAGCGCCAGATCGTAAGTCCGTGCGACACCTGCGAGCACGCGCAGAGTTTTCCCGTCTTCGGACGCGGCAACTCGGCGGGCGCCGGAACGGTCCGTGAATTGAACGAGCCTCAAGATGTCTCCCCCTGTAGGTTTTGTGGTCCGGATGACAACGCCGGGACGGGAATATTACGACGAAACTACCGGGGACGGCGCGTCGTTGTGCAGGCCGGACGGCCGACCTATACTTGCGCGAGCCCGACCTTTGTCCGCTTGTGGAGGAACGATGAAAGCAAGAACCAACGGCATCGAAATCAACCACACCATCGAGGGGCAGGGTCCATGGGTCGTGATGAGTCATTCACTTGCCTGCGATCGTTCGATGTGGGACGAGCAGGCGCAACTATTGAAGTCGCACTATCGCGTGCTTCGTTTCGACACCCGTGGACACGGCGGCAGCGATGCGCCGGATGGTGCTTACGCGCTGGACATGTTTGCCGAAGACCTGCTGGGTCTGCTCGACGGGCTCTCGGTGAAGGCTCCGCACTTCATCGGCCTGTCGATGGGCGGCATGATTGGCATGACGTTCGCACTGCGCTATCCTGGACGATTCCGCAGTCTGGTGTTATGCGATACGTCTAGCCGCATCCCCCCGGAGGCGGGGCCCATATGGGAAGGGCGTATCAAAATCGCCACCGAGCAGGGCATGGAACCGCTGGTGGAACCCACGTTGCAGCGCTGGTTTACCGAGTCGTTCTACCAGGGCAACAAGCCGATGATGGGGCGCCGTTGGCCAGATGATCCGCAACACCAAACCGGCTGGCTACATCGGCTGCTGCAGGGCTATCCAGAAAATCAATGTGACGGATCGACTGGGTGCGGTCAAATGTCCGGTGCAGATCATCGTCGGCGAACAGGACGTCGGCACACCGGTGGCCATGTCGCGTGCGATTCAGGACGCGATTCCCGGATCCGAACTGGTCGTGATTCCGTCGGCGTCGCATTTGTCCAATCTCGAGCAGCCTGGCGCATTCAACGAGGCAGTCACCGCCTTCCTGCGGGCGCACTGATCGTCATCCCAGCGCAACGACGCCGCTATCGCGCGGCCTCGATATGAAATACTGCATGAGTATCCGGTAGATGCCCGCATCGAACGGCGCATCGCTGCGCGCCTGTAGAATATCCTGCAGATCCGACGCGGCATCGGCGCTGCCGAGATGCCGCCAGCGATCCAGGACGTGAATCTCGGTCCGCCCGGTCAGCGCATCGTGTTCGCGGATGCCGATCGGACCGGGATGTGGCCAATCCTGCATCCGCAGCGCATGCAGTGCCCTGAGTTCCTCGTCGTGCCGCGGCTTGCTGTTATGCAGCGGCTGCAGCCGCTTCAACCATTGCAGGTGACGGATCCGCATGCCCAGTTCGCCTGCGGCGACATCCCATTCCACGCGTGCTATGTCTGCGGAAGCTCGCCATGCAGGCCGCTTGCCGCCGCTGAAATGCGAGAGCACACGTGTCCGTAAATTCGTGCTCTTGCCGACATGCAGGGCCACATTGCCCGGCGCGTAGAACGCGTATACGCCGGGCGCTTCCGGAATCCGGTCGGGCAGATCCGCCGGCAGGCCCGGTGGCAGTTGCGGTTTCCTGAGTTGGTCGGCAACAGCGTTGTGGATCTCGCTCGTATCGAGATCGCGGTGGATGCACTGCGTGAAATCCCACAGCACGCGCGCGTCGGCCAGCGCGCGGTGCCGATTATCGCAGGCAAGTCCATGACGTTCGATCAGACTGTCCAGATTGTGCCGGCGCTCCTGCGGATACAGACGGCGTGACAGCCGGACGGTACAAAGCACGTC
>JANOGH010000577.1:0-2990 GCA_031414075.1 Betaproteobacteria bacterium
GCGCGCCGAATCGCCGGAGCCGATGAGTTACTCGGTGCGCCTGGGATCGCATTTCCCGTTTCACGACGATCGCGTGTCCGCTCGCGTGATTACCGCGTTCCAGCAAGGCGCCCGGCGCGAGCAGTTCCTCGGCGAGCTGGCAGGCGAGGGCCGCAACCGCATAATCCGCCGCCGCAGACTGGACAAACGGCTGGAGGACATCCGCAAGCGCGGCTACGAAGAAGGCCCGAGCGACACTATCAGCGGCGTAGTGGATATCTGCTTTCCAATCTTCGACCACTTCGGCGCAGTGGCTTCGCTCAACATCGTCTACATGCGGCATCGCGATGCCAAGCTGTCCATTCCCGCCGCGCGCGAGAAGCTGCGGCAGAGCGCGCAGTTGATCTCGAGGTCGCTTGGATGGGCTGGGGTGAGGGGTGAGGGGAAAACCAAGCCGTCATGCAAGTAAAGCTCCGCTGCGCGCAACTACGAACCAGCGGGATTTGCGCGGCCGACGGAAGCGCTCGAAGAGTTGCGCACAAGCATCACCCCAATCAGGTGGTCTCTGCGACATAGCGCGCAATATCACGCGCTATGCGGGCGTTCGTGTGCCTGGGCTTCCAGCCGAGGGCGATTGACTCGTCAATCGAGAGCACGTGACTCTGCGCGAGCATCAAGAGTTGTTCCCGCGCGAGCAATCGATACCCTGACCAGGCCGAGAGCCATCGAATGGGCGTCAGCGGCAGCCGGATTCTGCGGACCGGTCCAAGCCCGAGTTCATCCTGGATCTCGTCGATCCAGCCCTGAATCGAAAGCGGTTCGGGCGCCGCCGCGTTGAACATGCCTTCGGCCCTGCGGTCGACCACAAGCGCGATCAGGGCGGCAACATCCTCCACGTGCACCATGTGAACCCGATGCTCACCGGTGCCGGGGAAGACGACGATCCCGTATCGCGTCATGAGGTTGACGAAACCGCGAAACAAGCCCTCTCGTCCCCGCCCACCGATAATGCACGGGATGACGGTGGCCGTCGGATTCGGCAGGCGGCGAACATACTCCTGTGCTGCGAGCTTCGAGCGGCTGTAGACACCCTGCCCGTCCATGGGGCTGGTGGTCCCGTACGAATCCAATCCCGACTGCCGGTACATCATGCTGGTGCCGACCTGCACATAGTGTGTCGGCTTGCCGGCATAGCGCGCGCACAGGTTGCGGGTGGCCTCCACGTTGTTCCGGGCGAAAAAGCGTTCGCGGCCCAGGAGCGGGAGATCACGTGATACGTACTGCACGGCGGCCGCGTGCACAACAGCGTCGCAGTCCGGCAGGGCCCGGCAGAATACTTCATCGGCCAGGTCGCCCTGAACATCGACCTCGCCGAAACGGTCCGTGGTGATTACGTCGTGCGCTCTCGCCTTCAGCTGAGCAACGCATTCCCTCCCCAGAAAACCGGCCGCCCCGGTCAGGACAATCTTCACCACGCAATGCACATGAAACTTGCCCCGGAAGGATTCGATCTCATCGGTTCGACTCGCTTTCCATAGCGGGTTGGCGACATCAGGCCCTCTTCTTCAGGCACGGTTTTGCATCAGGCCGCTTTCGCCGCAGTTGCCTCTTCCTTCTCGATCCGGTTCCATAGACCGCGAATCATGTCCTTCATCATCTTGGCTTCCTGCCACCGGTCGGATAGCTCGTAGCCGTCGGGCCCGGTCATCGCATATTCCCTGGGACCCAGTTCGCACAGGAAAGTAAAAGTTGCATCCTTGGGCGCGCGCTTGCGCCAGCTACGGAATCCGTATTCCCACCAACCCATGAACAGGTCGAGCCAGTCCTTGTGGTGCGGAAAGCTTATCTGGACCTGAACCTGCTCGCGGCTCGCCACGCGCCCGTGGAAGCCCCAGCAGTTGTCGATGATTCGATGCATGTAGCCGTGGTTGACTTCGCTGATCGGCCACGCAAACTCGCGGCCGACAACGTAGTGCGACAGGTCGCCGGTCAGGCGCAAGTCGGGAAAGCAGTCGAGCAACTGCATGGTGAAGAACAGGTCGGTGGTCATGCGGTCCCGGTGCGTCTCGATATGGACCGGAATCTTCGCGTCGTGCGCAAGCCGGCGCCACCCCTCGATATAGGGAATGCATTCCTGAATCGAGTAGGGCCGCACGTCGGGTTGCAGATTGATATGGTCGGCGCCGAGTTCCTTGACGTGTTCCAGGATGGGCTTGAGATCGTCGACTTTCTGCGGATAACACTGCGCCTGCCATGTCATGTCGTGCGCACGCAGGAAGTCGGTGATCTCCTTCGCATACTTGTAGTCGAAGAAGCGCACGCCACAGCCATCGAAACCGGCACCGTGGATCATGGTGAGCTTCTCGTCGAGCGTCCACTCCTTGCCGTCCGGCCGCCTCCGCTCCATAGCCCACAGCGATTGGTAAACAAGCAGTTTTTGCATGTCTTGATTCCTCTAATTCAAAGTACGCACCACAGAGGCGCAGAGGGCACAGAGAAAAACCCGATCAATGGTCCCATGTCTTGGATACTTCCCGATATGCGGCATTTCCATAGTCCCACCAGCGACAACTCAATCTCATCGTGCTGCCTGTTTCGCATTTTCAGGCCCTTCTCTGTGTCCTCTGCGCCCTCTGCGCCTCTGTGTTGGGTGTACTCGCATTAGAAGACAACGACAGAGCGGATGGACTCGCCGGCGTGCATGAGATCGAAGCCCTTGTTGATGTCTTCGAATTTGAGCTTGTGCGTGATCAGATCGTCGATATTTATTTTCTTCTCCATGTACCAGTCGACGATCCTGGGCACATCGGTGCGGCCGCGCGCGCCGCCGAATGCGGTGCCCTTCCACACGCGACCTGTGACCAACTGGAACGGCCGCGTGGCGATTTCAGCGCCCGCGGGTGCGACGCCGATGATCACCGAGACGCCCCAACCCTTGTCGTAACCTGTGGATGTACGGATGGAGAAATCCATCGCTCGAGGACACCCTTGAGATCGTCTTTCCGTATAGG
>JANOGH010000578.1:0-3624 GCA_031414075.1 Betaproteobacteria bacterium
CCCAGACAATTGACGGACTCATTGCGGTAGGTCACCACCATCGACCCGAATGTGGCGGCGTTGGGTAGCTGGCCGTCGGATTCCACTGTCCAGGCGCGCTGTGCCCCGTACAGAACCCCGGTGGGCAGGTTGGTGTTCTGATGGGCAATGGCGTCAGCCACTTCGTCGATGCCGATACCGCGGGAAGCCAGCGCCCGCGGATCGACCTGTACTCGAACGGCGAATTTCTGTGAACCGATGACCTGCACCTGCGCCACGCCTTTAATGGTCGAAATGCGCTGCGCCAGCAGCGTCTGCGCGTATTCGTCCACCGTGGACATCGGCAGCGTGGAGGACGTCAGGAAAATGTAGAAGATCGGTGCGTCGGCGGGGTTGACCTTCTGGAACGCCGGTGGCGTGCTCATTTGCGCGGGAAGTTGCTTCTGCGCGCGCGTGATCGCTGCCTGCACATCCTGCGCGGCGGCGTCGATATTGCGGTCAAGGGAGAACTGCAGCGTGATCCGGGTCAAGCCCTGGGCGTTGCTCGAGTCCATGGAGTCCAGCCCCGCGATCGAGGAGAACTCCTTCTCCAGGGGCGTGGCCACCGCGGCGGCCATGGTGTCGGGGCTCGCCCCGGGCAGGGTGGCAGTGACCGCGATGGTCGGGAAGTCGACGTTGGGCAGGTCCGACACCGGCAGCAGCCGGTAGCTGAAGATGCCGAAGATCAGGATGCCGATCATCAGCAGCCCGGTCATCACCGGGCGGCGGACAAAGATCTCCGCAATGCTCACGACGGCTTGTCCGCGCTCTTGGCGCTGACCTTCGATCCGGGCAGCAGGCGCGAGGCGCCGTCCATGACCACGGATTCGCCGGGGTCGAGGCCCTTGGCAATCACGGCCTCGCTGCCCTCGATTCGATCCACGACGACTTCGCGCAGTTCGGCGGTGGCATCCGCCTTGACGACGTAGACGTACTGACCCTTCGGGCCGTTTTGCAGAGCCTGCGCGGGCACCACCCGGGCGCTCGGTTCCTCGCGCAGCGTGAGCCAGGTATCGACGAATTGACCGGGCCAGAGCAACTTCGCGCTGTTGTCGAAGATGGCGCGCAACTTGATGGTGCCGGTCGACGCATCGACGGTATTGTCCGCGAATGCGAGCTTGCCGGCAGTCTTGCCGTACTCGGGCGGCACGTCCACTCGCAGCGGCGACTTGGCCTGCATGCGCCGGATCTCTTCGAAGTGCTGCTGAGGGATCGAAAGCGCGACATAGATCGGGGAGATCTGGTTGATGACCACCATCGCCAGGGTGTCATTGGCTTTGACGAGGTTGCCTTCGGTAAGCAAAATCTTTCCGGCGCGGCCGCTGATCGGCGAGCGCATCGTTGCGTAGCCGAGGTTGATGCGGGTGCGGTTGACTTCGGATTCAGCACCCTTGATCGTCGATTCCAGCGCCCGCAGGTTCGCCGACACTTGTGCGTAGGCTTCGGGAGAAACGAAATTGCGCTCCAGCAGCTCCTTGTAGCGGCGCTCCTGCCCTTGCGAATGTTCGAGTTGCGCAACATCGCGTGCCAGGTCGGCTTGCGCATGCGCCATCTGGGCCTCGAACGGCTTGGGGTCGAGCTGAAACAGCAGGTTTCCCTTGACCACATCCTGGCCGTCACGGACGTAAACCTTCGTGATTAATCCGTCGACCCTTGCCTTGATCGCGACCGACGCGACCGGCTCGACGGTGCCGATGGCTTGCAGGCGCACCGGCATGCGCTTTTCGACGACTATGGTGGTCAGGACTGGGACCGCCGGTGCGCTTTTCTTGGCTTCCGCCTGCGCGGCGCCCTTGTCGCCGCAGCCGGCCAACACGCAGACCGCCAGGAGCCCGGGAAGTGCGACCGATAAAACTCTGATCGCATTTGTGGGCAGTCGAAAAACGCGGCGGGTCGTCACTTCGGATTCCTCCTCACTGCTTCAGCGATGCCGGTCCGGCATTCGTCCTGTTGCATTTCAGTCGGTAATATTGCGCTCATTTGTTTGCACCGTGTAGGGTCGCGCGCCGCCGACCCTCATCGCGTTTGTGCAACATCCTCATGGGGATGGGCGTTACCCTGCGCCAGTTCGCCGGCGGTCGGCAGATCGGACGCTGTCCAACCCCCGCCCAGTGCCTTGATCAACAGCACACTGGCCGCCAGTCGCCGGTTGAGGACGTCCACCGCGGTTCTTTCGTTGGTCAACGCGTTGGCTTGCACGATCACCACGTTCAGATAACTGACGATGCCTGCCTTGTACTGGTTGGAGGTCAGGGCCACGGACTGGCGCGCGTACTGGACCGCTTCGTCCTGAATCGCCGCTTCTTCTTCCAGGATGCGCAGCGCCGCGAGGTTGTCTTCGACTTCCTTGAAGCCGGTGAGCACGCTCTGCCGGTAAGCCGCGACATCTGCATCGTAAGCGGCAATGGCCTGATCGGTCTGTGCACGCCGCAAGCCGCCGTCGTACAGTGTCTGTGCCAGCGCCGGTCCGAGCGACCAGAAGCGGCTGGGCGCGACCAGCCAGTTCGAAAAACTCGAGCTTTCGAAACCCGCCGTCGCCGACAGCGTCAGCGACGGGTAGTAGGCCGCTTCGGCCACGCCGATCTGCGCATTCGCCGCGGCCATGCGCCGTTCCGCGGCGGCGATGTCGGGGCGGCGCTCGAGCAGGCTGGACGGAATTCCCACCGGAATGGCGGGCGGCGACGCCGTGAGCGGTGCTGCAGCCAGAGAATACGTCGAGGCGGGTTTGCCGATCAGCACGGCGATGGCATGTTCGAGAAGCGCGCGCCGCACGCCGATATCGAGCGCCTGGGCCTGCGTCGACCGGAGCTGGGTCTGCGCCTGGATCACATCGACTTTGGCGACGACGCCCGCCGAGTACTGATTCTGCGTCAGCGTCAGCGAGCGCCGATACGCGGTAATGCTGTCGTCGAAAAGCTGCTTCTGCGCATCCAGCGCACGCAACTGAAAATAATTCTGCGCCAGTTCCGTCTGAACCGACAGCCGCAGCGCTTCGAGATCGCCTGCGCTCGCCTGCGCCCCGGCTGCGTTCGACTCGACGGTGCGGCGCACCCTGCCCCACAGGTCGGCTTCCCAGACCGCGTCGAGAGACAGCGACTGACTGGTGCTGGGCGACAGTGGACTCTGATTCTGGCTGCCGAGATTGGAGGATGACTGCCCGCGCGCGACGGATGCCCCGCCTGAGACGACAGGCAGATATCCCGCGCGCGCCGATTGCACCAGTGCGCGTGCCTGCCGGAATTGCGCGGCGGCCTGGATCAGGCTCTGGTTGGAAATGCTGATCTGCTCCTCGAGGGCGTTGAGCAGCGGATCGTCGAACGCTTCCCACCACTTGCCGCGCAGTTCCAGATCACGCGGTTGCGCCTTCTTCCAGCCTTCCATCTCCTTGAACGCGGGCGGTGTGTCCGCCGTCGGCCGCACGTAGTCCGGCCCAACGGTGCACGCGCTGAGGATTGCCAACGCCCCGACGAACAATCCAAGGCGCAGATCCTGAACCACGGAGGACACGGAGGGCACGGAGGGAAACCAAGTGAGGACGTCGGTTGTATGGAATTTCACTTTCGTACTTCTCCGTGCTCTCCGTGTCCTCCGTGGTTCAAGATTTGT
>JANOGH010000579.1:0-5281 GCA_031414075.1 Betaproteobacteria bacterium
CGCGGCATTCGATCTTGAGCTCACGCCGTGCCAGCTTTTGCTCGGCAGATTCGCCTTCATACGACATCGCGGCAGCGACAGGCACGGCGACCGGGGGCCGCAGGACATTGATGTTCAGGGTGGCAAACTGACCGCGCGTGGATGTCAGCACGCTTGCAACATAGACGCCGCAGTCCCGGCAAACGAAGAAGTCGGCCGAACGCAATCCGAAACGATAGCGGTTCAGTTTCGTAAGGTCGGCAATCACGAAGCGGACGGTGCCTTGCGCATCCGATGTCGTTCGCGCGCCATGGCTGCGGCAAAAACTGCACTGGCAGGCACGTACTGCCCATTCGGCCGGCGGGCGCGAAGTGCGCAATTCGAATCCGATGGCCCCGCAATGACAGTAGCCGTCGAAGACGGTACTGGGGACTGTCTTCTCAGGCAGCGGTGGGCACATCTTCGTAACGGAAAAACACTTGCTTTTGAAATGATCGCGCCAGCGCCACCATTTCATCGGCTCCCGTCGAAGGGCCGCCGATGCGCAGACAGGCATCGCATTTGGCCACGAGACGGCGGGAGATCGGATGGAAGATTTCATCGAAGGCGGCATCGCCGATACGCTTCGACCCGGACCGGTAAGGCCCGGCCACGAGAATCATGAGAGAGGAAGAACGCCGAGCGTCGTTGCTCACAGGTATTTAACTCTTGCATTCAAGATTTGCTGATCATCCGGGCGCGGAGCGGTCCGTAAAGCAGGCACTGGGTTTACCGCTTTTCGGGCGCGAGTGATCCGATCTTTGCGGCCAGCTCCCGATACGTGTCCAGATTGGCGGGCCGGTGCTTTACGCTTGCACTCGCCGGATACTGACCCAGGAAATTATCGCCTTTCCAGTTCTTCGCCGGTCGAATCGGACGCGAAGAGAATCCGCCACCGCAATTCGGACAGAGGTTTCCGAACAGGCCTTCGACGCAGGTTTTGCAGAAAGTGCATTCGAAGCTGCAGATCATCGCTTCGAGCGAGTCGGGCGGCAGTTTCCGGTTGCAGTGTTCGCAGGTGGGTCTGAGCTCGAGCATTATTCTTTCCCTTTCTTGTGCGCTGCCAATCTGTTCGCTGGACGCAGGGACCCTCAAGTGTCATTTTCCTCCCGCACCAGCGACAGCCAGTTTATTGCAAGCGTTTCACGCAACGGCTCCGAACAGAGCGCCGACGCCGGCGGTCAGTCCCATGGCCAGTGCGCCCCAGAATGTGACGCGCATGGCGCCCACACCCATGCCTGCACCGCCCGCACGCGCGGCCAGCGCGCCAAGGAGGGCGAGGAATACCAGTGAGGTTCCCGCGACCAGGGGGATCAGGCTCGCGTCCGGCGCAATGGCTGTGACCACGAGGGGCAGGGCCGCGCCCACCGAGAAGCTGCCGGCCGACGCTAACGCAGCCTGGATCGGCCGCGCACTGAACGCCTCGGTGATGCCGAGTTCATCGCGGGCATGAGCCCCGAGCGCATCGTGCGCCATGAGTTGATCGGCAACTTGTTTCGCCAGCGCCGGATCGAGGCCGCGCCCGACATAGATGGCGGCCAGTTCGTGGCGCTCGCCTTGGTCGTCTGACAGGAGTTCCTTGCGTTCGCGCTCGAGGTCGGCCTGTTCGGTGTCCGCCTGCGAGTGGACGGAAACATACTCACCAGCCGCCATCGACATGGCGCCGGCAACCAGCCCGGCGACCCCGGCGACCATGACGTTGCCGTGAGTCGCGTGCGCAGCAGCAACGCCCAGCACCAGGCTCGCCGTTGAAACGATGCCGTCGTTCGCGCCCAATACCGCCGCGCGCAGCCAGCCGATGCGATCAGTGCGGTGTCGCTCCCAGTGGCGTAATGGCATGCTCGATTCCCGTCTGATGTGGATTGGCGCACACTCTACCCGAGTGTGGGTGGAGCTTCATCATTGATGGACTCAGCGCAAACCACCGCTTTCGAGCACCACCGCCATGGGCGCGGCAGCACCAAGCCCTCTAAAAGCCGGGGAGCTTTCAATGGCACCCAGAAAAGCGTCGAGTGATTTCCAGTCGGAGGAAGCGGTGGTGAACGGCATCAGTTCGGCCTGGCCGCTCGGCTCAAACATCAATGTGATCCCGGCGAGCAGTTCGGTGGTGCCGTCGATTGCATTGCGCCCGCTCACTCGTCTGAGCAAACTCAGTTTGAATGCCGTCGCACAACCCTCGGACCAGCCGCCATATCGATACACGAGTGCGTCGGCAGAGGGGGCCCCTCCGACCGGATCGATCGGTGCAAACCGAAACCAGTCGATCATCAACCTGACCATCGCAGCAGCGGTCAGGCTATTGGCATCGACATCCCGCTGGCGCAAATAGCCCTGAAGTTGTGCGAGCAGGCCATAGGAAGTCAGGACAGGCGTTCCCGCCAGAACGATCGGTCGTGCGGAAGAATCCACTGCATCGTCGTCAGTGCGCCCGGCACTTACCCGATGGCTCGCGGGGCCTATTGGCTCGGGCGCAGAAGGATCGCCGGCGAAAGCCGACAGCGAAGTCATGAGCAGACACACACGGACAAATAGTATCACCAGTCCTCGGGGGATTCGCGCGCCACCCGTGAAGGCCGGCTCAGTCATCCCGGCAAGGCGCGCAGCGCGATCTCGATCCATTTGTAGGTCGTAAAGCTCTTCATCACCACGTCCATGCGCCTGGTTTCTTCGACCTTGAAGGCAGCGGGCGCTTCGGCTGCCTGCCTGCTGAGGCCCGCCAGCTGGCTGCCGCTCCTGAAAAAGACGCTTCCCCCCACCACGAGCTGGATCAGGGCGATCGCAACCAGCGGAAACGCCATCGACTTCAGGCGGTGGCCGTTAGCGTAGAGCCAGATGGCAACCGCGACCGCCAGGACGCCCACTGCCATGAACAGCAGGCTCTCCTGCTTCTCGGCCGCGAAGTAAGCTGTCATCTTCTCGATCATCGTCTCGCCCCAGCGTGAAAAGCATTCTCGCTCCCGCTCTGAGCTATTGCGCGAGCGAATAAGTAAATTAAACGCCCCTTTTGACCAACTATCAACTTATCGCTGACGCACGATCCCGTGATACCCACATTCCGCAATTCTGTCTTAACGCATTCAGGGCGTCATCAGCCACCGGATGCGTGGCTCGCGTTAAGATGCAGGTTATCTTGATTGCTGACCTGCAACAGTTCTTCGCCGATTCCGGCCCGCTCGCCAATGCGATTCCCGGCTACCGTCTGCGTCCGCAGCAACTGGAGATGGCGCGGGCCGTGGCACAGGCAATTGAGAGCAACGGATTGCTCATCGCGGAGGCCGGAACGGGAACCGGAAAGACCTTCGCCTACCTGGTCCCGGCCCTGTCCAAGGGCGGCAAGGTGATTGTCTCCACGGGCACGAAGACGCTGCAGGACCAGCTCTACCAACGCGACATTCCGATGGTGCGTAATGCACTGCGGGCCCCGGTTACCGTAGCGCTGCTCAAAGGCCGCGCCAACTACGTCTGCCATCACCACCTGGAACGTGCCAAGAACGACGGCCGCTTCCTGAATCGCGACGACGTGGTTTATCTGGCGCGCATCGAGTCCTATGCCAAGACCAGCAAGACCGGGGATCGCAGCGGGTTGGCCGACGTGCCGGAGGACGCGACCGTGTGGCCGCTGGTAACGTCGACCCGCGAGAATTGCCTGGGTGGCGATTGTCCCAAGTACCAGGACTGCTTCGTCATGGAAGCCCGTAAGCAGGCAATGGAGGCCGACGTAGTCGTGGTCAACCACCACCTGTTCTTCGCCGACGTCGTGTTGCGCGATGAAGGGGTGGCGGAACTGCTGCCGGCATGCAACACGGTAATCTTCGACGAGGCTCACCAGTTGCCGGAAACCGCCAGTCTGTTTTTCGGCGAGAGCGTGTCCAGCAGCCAGCTCATCGAACTTGCCCGCGATACCCGCATGGAGACCGCCATCTCCGCGAAAGACAATGCCGCGCTGCCGGAGGCGTCGGCCGCGCTGGAAAAATCGGCGCGCGATCTGCGTCTGCAGTTCCGCGAAGAGTCCGGCCGGCAGTCATACTCGGCAATGCAGGACAACCCGGCTTTCACAACAGCGCTCGAGGTGGCCTTGACACGATTGACCGACCTGACTGCGTTGCTGAAGTCGCAGGCCGACCGCTCGGAGGGATTGCATAACTGCTGGACGCGGGGGATCGAACTCCTCAATGCGCTTGCGCGCTGGGAAGAAGAGGAGGACAGGGCGTGGGTGCGCTGGATCGAAATATTCGGCGGCTCGGTACACCTGAACGCGACCCCGCTGTCGATCGCGGATATTTTCCAACGCCAGATCAGCGGCAATCCGCGCGCCTGGATTTTTACGTCGGCGACGCTGTCCGTGCAAGGAAATTTCTCGCACTACCAGCGCGAGATGGGACTGGCGGATGCAGGCACCGCATTCTGGGAAAGCCCGTTTGATTACGCGAATCAGGCTCTGCTCTTCGTTCCCGAGGGGCTGCCGGAGCCGAACTCGGAAGGTTTTACGCGCAAAGCAGTCGATGCTGCGTTACCGGTGATCGAAGCGGCCGCAGGGCGCACCTTCTTCCTGTTCACCAGCCTGAGGGCCATGCGTGAAGCGCGCGAGCTGATGGAAACCGGCATGAAGAAGATGGGCATGGCCTATCCGCTGCTCATGCAGGGAGAGGGATCGCGCACGGAGCTGCTGGAACGCTTTCGCAAGCTGGGAAATGCAGTGCTGCTGGGCAGCCAGTCGTTCTGGGAGGGAGTTGACGTGCGCGGTGAAGCGTTGTCCCTGGTAATCATCGACCGCCTGCCATTCGCGCCGCCGGACGACCCGGTGCTGGCAGCGCGCATCGAATCGATCAACGCGGAGGGCCGTAACGCGTTCATGGAATATCAGTTGCCGCAGACGGTGATCACGCTCAAGCAGGGCGCCGGCCGCCTGATCCGCGACGAGAACGATCGCGGCGTGCTGATGATCTGCGATCCGCGGCTGATCACCAAACATTACGGCAAGCGTATCTGGCGCAGCCTGCCGCCGATGCGCCGCACGCGTGATGTGGCCGAAGTCCTGGCGTTCTACCGCCGCATCGCCGGCGCCGCGGCTTGACTCAAATCAGGCAATTGACCACAGAGGCACAGAGAACACGGAGGAAAACAGAAGAATCGATATGAGGACATGTGACAATATTCCTCGGTCACGTTAAGGTGGCTACTGGCAAAACGTGCGATGACGATGAGTTTGCGTCCAATTATCGCGGCCCCTTCTTCTCCGTGCCCTCTGTGCCTCTGTGGTGAG
>JANOGH010000580.1:0-2395 GCA_031414075.1 Betaproteobacteria bacterium
CTCGGCGAGAAAGTGCTCCATGGCCTTTTCGTCGCCGTTGAAATGCGGCCGGTACAAATAGCGCGGATTCCAGTCGATCAATACCGCGCCGAGATCGAACAACACCGTATCCATGGCCTTCAGCGTTTCAGCTTCCAGGCCGCGTATTCGGCGCGCATCGGCTCGTTCGGCGGGTAGGTGCCGGCGATCGGCGCCCCGGCCTGAACTTTTTCCAGCACGAAAGCTTCCAGCTCTTCCATCTCCAGCCCGCTCTGCGCAACCTGCTCGACCACGTGGCGCGGAATGCAGACCACGCCTTCTTCGTCGCCGACCATGATGTCGCCCGGCATCACCAGCACCTCGGCGCATCCCACCGGTACGTTGATGTCGACCGCCAGATGGCGGTGGACGTGGGCGGTGGCGGCCATGTTCTTCGCGAATACCGGAAACCCCAGCTTCTGGATCGACGCGTAATCGCGCATCGCGCCATCGGTCACCGCGCCGGCCGCGCCACGTGCCTGCAGGCGTGACATCAGGATCTCGCCAGCCGCAGCCGACGTATCGATGTTGCGGCAATCCAGCACCAGCACCTGGCCGGGCAGGATTTCATCGATCGCCTTGCGCTGCGGGTAGCCGGGTTTGCCGATCGCCTCGAAAGTCGCGAGGTCTTCGCGGGCGGGCACGAAACGCACCGTCACCGCCTCACCCGCCATGCGCAGCGCCGGGTTCAGCGGCCTGACGCCATTGAGATAAGTATTGCGGAAGCCAAGCTTGAACAACTGGGACGTCAGGGTCGCCGTCGAAATGCGCTTCAGCTGCTCGAGAATCTGCGGCGCGACGGGAGCGGGTTTCATTGCCTGTTCCTGCTTGTGATCGGAAACCGTATCGTAACCCAGACTCTACACAAGCAAACTCATTGACCGCAGAGGACGCGGAGGACGCAGAGGAAAGGCAAGAACAAGGAAATCCTTGGGGTCAAATCCGTTGGCCGAGGTTCCATTGCAAGGAAATCTTGGCGCCGCAAGTTGGGCCGCGATTCCCATAAATATTCACCCAGACCTGTCTTTACTCGTTCTTGTTTTTCCTCCGCGTCCTCCGCGTCCTCTGCGGTGAAAGAGTTCTGTCTTAGCTTCGCTTTCAGCGTAATCCGCTCTGAAGCTTGCCGATCTCGATCTGATTGATGGTGGGCGGCAGCTTGATGGCCAGGGCCTCGAGATAGGAACGCTCCATATCCTGCGCCTTGCGATTGCGCATCGCGCCGATCAGGCTCGGGCGGATGTCCGCCAGCGGGCGTGTCGCCCCGGACTTCTTGTCCAGCAGCTTGACGAGGTGCCAGCCGGCCGCCGATTTGATCGGCGGGCTCACCTCGCCTTTGTTCATTCCGGACACCGCGCGGTGAATCTCGGGAACCATCTGCTCTTCGCTGACCCAGCCGACTTCACCGCCCTTTTCCGCACTGTCCTTGTGCACGGAGTATTCCTTCGCAAGCTTCGCGAAATTGGCTCCCGACTTGCCGAGCTTGCCGCTCAGTTCCCCGATCTTCTTCTTCGCCTCCTCAGCCTTGGCCTTGTCGATGCCCTCGGCGGCCGGCACGAAAATCTGCGCCAGTTGAAACTGGGCGGGCCCGAACAGTTGCGCCTTGTTCGACTCGTAGAATTGCTTGATTTCCTCCTCGGACGGATAGCCGTCGCCGGGCTTGGCGACGTTGCCCACGAAGGAACTCACGATAACCTGGTCACGCGCCCTTTCGATCAGCGGTTGCAGTTCCTGGCGCTTGTCCCAGCCCTTCTGCTTGGCTTCGTTCAGCACCGCCTTGCGCATCAGCTCGCTGCGCACCAGGCGTTCCAGCGCTGCCGCATCGGTGGCGAGCTGGCGCCGTGCGTCCGGCGGCTGAGCATCGAGGATCGCCTTCAACTCGGCACTGTGCAGTTCGACGTCACCCATCTTTCCGACCAGGTCCTCTGCGGCGGCGAAAGAGCACAGCAACAGCCCGATCAGCAGCACCGGCAGGCGAATCGATTCAGACATGATTACCCTCCACGAACGGGCTCAGGAACGAATGGGACACTGTCGGCCTGCAGGCGTTTCCGGAACCGGTACCCGGCGGGGAACGGGAGGGTGATTCGGAATTCTCTTGCCTCGGGGGGACGAGGCGGACGGAGCATCCTGCAAGCGCACCACCCGGACAGTACGGCAGCCAGATCGGCCACCGGGCCAGCGATGCCGGCCCGGTTTGCCGAAAATCAACGCAATAAGGTTACTTGAGGTGACCGGCGACGAGCTTGGTCATCTCGAACATCGATACCGTCCTCTTGCCGCCGAAGACTTCCCGCAGCTTGTCATCGGCGTTGATGTTGCGCCGGTTCTTGCTGTCCTGCAGGTCGTTCTTCTTGATGTAGGCCCACAGTTTCTTGGT
>JANOGH010000581.1:0-2796 GCA_031414075.1 Betaproteobacteria bacterium
GGCTCCCAACTCATGGTGCTCAGCGGCTGGCGGAACAGGTAGAAGTTGTTCTCGTCCTGCCCGACCTTCACGTAGAACGCCAGGTCGTTGTTGTCCCAGCCCGCGCCGCGGCCCCGCGCCCAGAGCCGCATCTCGCGGTAGCCAAGGAAATTCCGCTCGCCTTCCGGAAACCGGTAGAACGCCTCGGCGCGTTCGCCGGCCTGCACGCCGGTGGCGACCAGGCGCAGCGAGCGCTCGTTGATCTGCGTCGCGCCGACCTGGATCGCCCCGGTGATGCTCTGCCCCTGGTCGGTGCCGAGACGGTAATATAGAGCATCAGACCACCGAACAACGAACCGGCCTTCCGTACATGACCCCGAAAAACCCCGCCTCCCCATCCCCCGCCTACCCTATTGGCGTGACTGCACGCCTGACCAATATCCACCCTGAAACGCTGCGAATCTGGGAACGGCGCTACGCGATCGTCGAACCTTCGCGAGCAAGCCGCGGCAGGCGGTTTTACTCGGAACAGGACGTGCAGCGCCTGTCCCTGGTGAAGAAATTGGTCGATGCGGGCAATCCAATCAGCGCGGTTGCCGGGCTGTCGATGAAAGAGCTGGAGATTCGCTTACAGGCCACCGCGCCTGCCACGATGCTGAGCCTTCGTGTGGCGCCGGCCGGCCCATGTCGAGTGCTTGCCATCGGCGAGGCGCTGCCGACGCTGCTCAGGGAGGGGGCGCCGGCACCTGAAATCGAGATGGTGGCGTCTTTTCGAGACGCTGCCCATTTCCGGACCCAGACCAAAGGCGTGACCGCGGACGTATTGCTCTGGGAACTTCCCGCGGGGCACAAGGACACCACACGCGAGGTGTCCACGCTGTTGGCGCTTGCGCGCGCCCGACGCGCCGTCGTCATTTACAGTTTTGCCGCGCGCCGCGCCATTCAAGACCTCGAGACGGCAGGCGTGAGTTGTATTCAAGCGCCGGCCAGCGTGGCTCTCATCCGCCAAGCGTGCCTCTCGGCCCTGCGAAGCGTGACCCCGCCAATTCAAGTGCCGGTGCCAGGTCCACGCGGGATTCCGCCCCGTCGATTCATGCCCGAACAGCTTGCCCGCATCGCGCTGAGTTCCCCAACCATGGCATGTGAGTGCCCACACCACCTTGTCAATCTGGTTAACAGCCTCTCCGCTTTCGAGAAATACAGCGAAGAGTGTGAAAGTCACGACGACAAGGACGCCCAAGTCCACGCGCTCTTGCATTCGATCGCCGCAACGGCCCGAGCGCTCCTTGAAACGGGCCTGGAGCGTGTCCTGGAGGCCGAGGGCACGCCCGCCAGCTAGTGCCCGGGCACGCGCCGGTTCTGTGGTCCCCCAAGTCCGGAAAACAACCTTGCATACTCACGCGCCGAATGACCATATAATGTCCAGATGATGTCGAAATGTAAAATACTTGTTGACATGATGTATAGGACAATAGATTATGCGTCCTAGACAGGCCGCTTACGAATTAAAGGACTTGTTTTAGAAACCAGCGACCGGATGTCAATTCGTTCCCACAAATTAGGAGGTGATCCAGATGAAAGCTTTCCTGACGTTATCGATAGCCACTGCAACACTGCTTTTTTCAGCAATCAATTCCGCTGCCGATATGGCCTACGGCAGCACCGATCTGATCGCCAGAGCTACCGTTGCGTTCCACGGACAAGCGGCCTCACTCACCAGCGCCCAACGAGAAACACAGAGCAGATGGCTCACCGACGATGCGGCGTATGAGTACAGCGCGCCCGCAGAGGCGATATTGCTTTCATGGCATGGGGAGTCTGCCATCCATCAGCACCTCCGTCACCGCGCAGACGAAGGGGAAAGCATCGAGTCATCAAACGCGATGTTCTTCCCCACCAACGACCCCAATATTGTGTTTGTGCAGTACGAAGTATCAGGCACTCGCGCCCGACTTGTGGTGGCGTTGATCGAAATGCGTGGAAGCGAAATCGTAAAAATTCGCGAGTTTGCGCGTGCCGAAACGATCGTCGACGTTCTGCTGTCAGGCCAACGCTTACCCAGCACGGCTTTCCTGCAGAACTAAGTAACGAGGTCGGGCTTCGGCCCCTCGCAGTCAGTGGGCGCCTTACCCGACCAGTAGTTGAGCATCATCCCGAGATTATCAACCAGTTGTTTTTACCCATAAGGATCTGAAATGAAACTCTCTAAATTTGTAACCGCACTTGCCATCGTCACCGCCACCGTCGCCAACGTCTCCGTGGCCGCCGAAAAGAATATTGTCGATACGGCCGTAGCGGCAGGCTCATTCAACACCCTCGTCACGGCGATCCAGAAGGCAGGCTTGGTCGACACACTGAAAGGCAAGGGCCCGTTCACGGTGTTTGCGCCGACAGACGCAGCGTTCGCGAAGATTCCGAAAGCGCAGTTGGACGCACTATTGGCCGATAAAGCCATGCTTGCCAAGGTGCTAACCTATCACGTGGTCGCGGGCAAAGTCATGGCCGCTGACGTAAAGGCCGGGTCGGTGAAATCGGTGGAAGGCGAGATGCTGATTATTACCACCGACAACGGCGGCGTCCAGGTGGACAAGGCAAACGTCGTCAAGACAGACATCGTCGCGAGCAACGGCGTCATCCACGTGATCGACAGCGTGATGATGCCCAACTACGACAGCGCTAACGTCGGGAGGGCCAAGCCGCTCAGGTTTGGCCCTCTTTATCTGTTTCGGTCTCGGTCCCGATTGCCCTCCATCCAATGCAAGAAAAGTTCATGAAAGTGCGGCGACTGGTAGGTGCATCGGCATTCGCGCTGGCACT
>JANOGH010000582.1:0-2628 GCA_031414075.1 Betaproteobacteria bacterium
CGACGATTCCAACAATTCCTGGCATAAGCGAATCAGAGCCCGGTGGACTTCTGTTCGAGGATTCGATTGTGGCCCACGACGATCGAGTGCTGCGGGACATCAATGGTGATTACCGCATTTGCGCCGACGATCGACCATTCACCGATCGTGACGTGCCCGAGAATTTTCGCCCCCGGCCCCACATACACGCCCTGCTTGAGAATCGGGTCCATTTTTTCCGGGTCGCGGCTCGGGTCATAATATGGAAAGCGACCTCCCAGAGTCACTTGTTGCAAAAGGACGACATCGTTCTCGATTACGCAACAAGTGCCCGTTACAATCCCGAATGGATGTGGCAAAAACAACCGCTCTGGAATTGGACAGGCGATTTGCGAGCCGACCATCATCTCGACGATGCGCACCGGAATCCGCCACCCTCTCCTCAGCCAGAAGAGGTAAAGATCCGCCAGCTTGCCATTGCGGAGATAGGGATTCTTGCTCCAAGCTTGCTTACCCATGCCCGTCTCCAAGAAACCGAACCGGAAAATTGTCTACCATCACAAACCAAATGAATGGAGCCGGCGGGAGGAATTGAACACTCCATCTGCCGATTACAGATCGGCCGCTCTAACGTTGAGCTACACCGGCACACCGCAAAACTAAGTAAAACCTTCCATGGCTAGTCCGGAATTGGAGACTGGCCAAAGAAGGTGCCTTTCAGACGCCTACCGTTTCAACTTGGGGCGCTGGCTGCTTGCGCACATGAGTCTGCTTATTGAGCCTCGACCGAAAACTCCGCAAGGCGTTCTCAACCCTACGCGGAAGTAGTCGCCGGAACCCCAGATGCAGGTTGAGCCTCATCGCCATGCTTCCCTTCGCAGTCAGCGGAACATAATACTTTGGAAATGAAACCTGCTCAAAGCCATTGCGCCGCTTGAACTCAATGATCGCCGCTTCGCCATTGTTTCCATAAACATACTGGCCATAAATGAAATAGGTCAAGCCCCGATTTGCGCAAACCTCCACCGCCTTTGCGATCAAGGCATTCATTGGCCGTTTGTCGTAGTGCGAGTTTTTTGAGAGTATTTGCATGATCCGCCCGGCGTTGGCGAGATAGACCATTTTCAGAAGTCCGATCAGTTCACCTTCGAAGTAAGCCCCGATAAACTCACAGCGATCGAGGTAAGATGAATTCTCACGTTTGATCGCCGCCAAGTCCTTACCGTAGTGCCAGAACCGACGCCCCTGACGGAACGGACTTTCGTCATACAGACCTTTTATACCTTGGATCAGCCCGTCGTCAAATGGAACCGAATTCACGACGACGCCCCGTTTGCTTGCACGGCGAACATTTTTCCGTGTCTCTTGCGGCAGCTTTTCCCACCAATCTGAATAACTCGCGCTTTTGACAGCCGCTACGTTATCCAAAACGAACGGAAATGAATAACGCGGTTGGACGTCCGGAACCCTCTGGGAAAAAGTGAAAACATCCCCTGGAAGACATCGCTGCTTGACTTCCGCCAGCATCGAGACGGGATCTTCAAGGCCGTGGGGCTGCCATGGTTCGTCGTGAATTTCGGCAATCTTGATCCACCCTCCATTCACCACGACGAGGTTCTCTCGAATCACTATGGCGGGTACCCGTACAATTTTTCCTTTAACGCTGATGTCTGCGAAATGGGTTTCCATAAGCTGCATAATCGCCGGTAAATCGGTAGGGCATATCCTCCTGACCTAACGGGCCTCCAAGTTTGCGTAGCTTCCGGTCTGTATACTAAGCGTCATTTTCTGGTAAGTCTCGCTCATCAGCCAGTGGTATTCGTCAACATTGGCCGGATGGGTCATGAGTTCCACGTTCGCTTCCTTCGCCAGCGCAAGGATGCGCTGCAAGCGATCTGGGGCCAAATGCTGCGCCAGCGAGAAGAAGTAGTCGGTCAGGAGATGCCGCCGCGCCAGGCAACGGTCCACTCCGGCGCGATACCATCGGTTCAAAAAACTTTTCTCCCCGGGCCGAAAGGAAAAACTGCGGCGCACCTTCGATCCCCGGGGAAGGAGGTGTCCCATCAGCACGTTGCTGGCGAGATGCATGTGCTGGTGGCCGTCCAGATGCGAAGGCGGCCGGCCGTAAATCCGCACAAACTCCACCTCCTGCGCCGCGATGACGTGGCGGAACGTTTCGTTCAGCCAAGGACGGTAGAACAGCAGCGCATACTTGCCAGCTCGCAAGGCCCGACAAATCCGGCCGTGGTGTTCCCGCAAGGACGGCGAAACGTTACTGGCGGTGAATCGCTCGGTGAAATTCAGATGCAAACCCACGTCGAGGCCGCAAACTACCGCCCGCTCCGCAGCCCGCTGTGAATCCTCCATGAAGACCATGGCGCTCGTGGAAGTGATCCGGCGGTTCTCGTAACACGATAAAATCGAATCGGTGGTCGCTGCGTCCCGCCCGAGATCATCCGCGTTCACGATGAGCATATGACGGCAAATGGGATCGGCTCAAACCCCCTGCTCGGCGGGATTCTTGAACTCAAAAGCCTTCTTGGCGCTGCGGATGTCGAGCTGGGTGGGGTCGAGATGCCGGTCAAAAGTAACCCGGTCGCCCGACAGGATCGCCTCCGCCGACTCCATCCCCGCCAGGGTGGCGACGAC
>JANOGH010000583.1:0-5658 GCA_031414075.1 Betaproteobacteria bacterium
GGATTTCCTCTGCGTCCTCCGCGTCCTCTGCGGTGAGCGCTTATGAAGCCTTAAACTACACGAAGGACCAAAGAAAGAGAATCCATGCTGTTCAACCCCCCTACCACTGTGCAGACCACGGTATTCGCGCGGCTTCCCGAAGAACTGAAGTCCGCCGGCCCCGACAACGGCTGGGTCGAGCGCCAGCCGCTCGGCACGCCGGCGGGTTCGCTGCTCGAAGGCCCGTCGTTCGACCGGGAAGGCAATCTGTGGTGCGTCGACATCCAGAACGGGCGCGTGTTCAAGGTGACGCGAGATGGGGTATTTCACCTCATCGCCGAATACGACGGCTGGCCGAACGGCCTGAAGTTTCATCGCGACGGACGCATTTTCATCGCCGACTACAAGATCGGCATTGTCCTGCTCGATCCGGTGAGCGGAAGAATTACCCCATTTCTGCGCGACGGAAATGGCACGCGCTTCAAGGGCGTCAACGATCTGTTCTTTGCATCCAACGGTGACCTTTACTTCACCGACCAGGGGTTGACCGGACTGCACGATCCGACCGGGCGGTTGTTCTGCGTGAGCGCCAAGGGAAAACTGACCTGCCTTCTCGACAACCTGCCGAGTCCCAACGGCCTGGTCATGAACCGCGACGAAACGCAGCTCTACGTCGCCGTGACGCGCGGCAATTGCGTCTGGCGGGTTCCGTTCGTGGGCGATGGGGGGATCGCCAAGGTCGGACTCCATATCCAGCTATCAGGTGGCGGCGGCCCGGACGGCCTTGCGCTGGATGAAGAAGGTGGGTTGATTGTGGCCCATGTGGGCATGGGTTCGGTCTGGACCTTCAACTCCCTGGGGGAACCGGTATACCGGATCAAGTCGTGCATGGGCACGCACACCACGAACGTCGCCTTTGGGTGGCCGGACCGCAACACGCTCTACATAACGGAATCAGCCAGCGGGACCATTCTCAAGGCACAACTCGATGTGCCCGGGAAACTCATGTTCTCTCACACGTGACGTGTGCGCGGAGTAAACCTAAAATCTCACCACGATGGCACGAAGACACGAAGAAAATAGAGGTCAAGGACATTCGACGCAGGGATTCTTGTCGGTACGCCATCGAGAGATGCAGCAGAGGGTCCAAAAAGTGCGCGGCAAGACTTGAATGCGCTCCCTGGCACCGGTTGCCGTTTCACCCGTTATTGTCTTTCTCCGTGTCTTCGTGCCTTCGTGGTGAGATGTTCACTTGCTGCTCTTTTTTTCTCGGCCGCCCGCACTCGCAGCGTCGAGCAATGCGCCGGCGCTAAGCTCGAGGCCTGCATCGTTGAGGCAAGTGGCGTTCAGCGCTGCCGCATCGGCCAGAGCCGGATAGTTGGCTCTCATCGAACGCAGGTAGGCCGGATCGTAGTGGGTCGCGAGCAGATCGCCGACCAGATCCTCCCATCCTCCCGCGTCGATTTGCGCGATCCAGCGCGTGACGGTTGCCTTCGAGTGCAGCGCCGTCAGCCGCGACAACTGCGCCTTCAGCCATGCCGGTTTAGCCAGAAAATGCCGGTACTCGGCGATGAGAAAGCGCACCCGCTCCGCGACCGGCACCTCGATGCGCACGCAACCCGATTTGCGCATGCGTTCCAGCAGCACTGCCGGCACGCGCAGTGCGCCGATGCGTCTGCTTTCCGCCTCGACGAAGACAGGGCGCGCCGCATTGAATTGTCGCAGCTTGCTCCAGACCAGGCTTTCGAACATTTTCTGCGCGGGCTGGGGATCGCCGGGCAGGTCGCCGAGCACCGAGCCGCGATGCCGTGCCAGCGCTTCGAGGTCAAGCACCTGTGCGCCGTGCGCCGCCAGCGTTTGCAGCAGGCGGCTCTTGCCGCTGCCGGTGGGGCCGCAGATGACGCGATAACGAAATCGCATCGGCAATTCTTCGAGCTGGGCGAGCATGGCACGCCGATAGCTTTGATAGCCTCCCTGCAGCGATGCCGCGTCCCAGCCGATTTCCCGCAAGATGAGCGTCATCGATCCCGAGCGCTTGCCGCCGCGCCAGCAATAGATCAGCGGTTTCCAGTGCTGGTTGCGCGAGGCGAAGTGCGTTTCGAGATGTCGGGCTACATTCTTCGACACCAGCGCCGCGCCGATCTTGCGCGCTTCGAACCGCGAGACCTGCTTGTAGATCGTGCCGACCCGAACCCGTTCCTCGTTGCTGAGCACCGGGCAGTTCACTGCGCCGGGGACATGGTCGATGGCGAATTCTGCGGGCGAGCGGACATCGACGACTTCGTCGAAGTCGTCGAGCTGAGCCAGGTCGACGCTGTTTTCGTACCTCACCGATGAAGTGCCGGAATAGGGAGTGGGGTATTCTAAGCGACCCGACCCTGACCCGAATGGCACTACCTTAAGCCGCTTATCCCACATGAGCTCCTTCCCTCGCTTGCGGGGGAAGGTTGGGATGGGGGCTTGTTTGTCGTGATTATGCTAATTTCACCCCCTCCCTAACCCTCCCCAGCGAGCGGAGGAGGGAATGTCGTTCCTTAAGGTAGTGCCATTGGACCCTGACCCGATCGACCAGATGAACGCACCCGCAGAACGTCCTATCCGCCTCACCGAGTTCAGCCACGGCGGCGGCTGCGGCTGCAAGATTGCGCCGGCCGTGCTGTCCGAGATTCTCGCCAGGACCCCGCTGCGCGCCATGCCGAAGGATTTGCTGGTCGGCATCGAAACCAGCGACGACGCGGCCGTGTTTCGCCTGAATGGCAATCAGGCCATCGTGGCCACCACGGATTTCTTTACGCCTATCGTCGACGATCCGTTCGACTTCGGGCGCATCGCGGCCACCAATGCGATCTCCGATGTGTACGCCATGGGCGCCCAGCCGATTTTCGCGCTGGCCCTGGTCGGCATGCCGCTGGAAAAAATTCCGGTCGAGGCCATCCAGCGCATTATCGCGGGCGGCGAGTCGGTCTGCGCGATCGCGGGTATTCCGATCGCCGGTGGCCATTCCATTGACACGCTCGAACCCATCTATGGCCTGGTTGCACTCGGTGTCGTGCACCCGGACAAGGTCAAGCGCAACAGCAGCGCAAGAGCGGGCGACGTACTGATCCTCGGCAAGGCGCTGGGCGTCGGTATCCTCTCCGCCGTGTTGAAGAAGGGAAAACTCTCGTCCGAAGGCTATCGGCAGATGCTGGCCACGACCACACAGCTCAACACGCCGGGCTTGAAGCTCGCAGATCTGCCAGGCGTCCACGCCATGACCGATGTCACCGGGTTCGGCCTCGGCGGCCATCTGCTCGAAATCTGCCGCGGCTCCAGACTGGGCGCGACCCTGCGTTTCGACGACCTGCCTGTGCTCGAAGACGCATTGGAATGGGTGAAGCAGGGTGTGACCACCGGCGCATCGGCGCGCAACTGGGCGGGCTATGGCCAGGAAGTGAAATGCCCCAGGGATTTCGCTGACTGGAAGCGCAATCTCGTGACCGATCCGCAGACTTCGGGCGGCCTGCTGGTGGCGTGCGCGCCCGACGCAGTGGATGATGTATTGCACATCTTCAGGTCAGAAGGCTTTGCACACGCGACGAAGATCGGTGTCATGACGCAAGGCGACGCGGCGTTGACCATAGGTTAGCGGGAGAAGAATTGCCGACCAGTCCAGGGACAACTAACGCCGGGGTGATTACCTGCGCTTCGTGCAGGGCGTGTTGCTGCAAGCTGGAGGTTCTCCTTCTGGGAGACGATGATCCTCCGGCCGAATTCATCGCAACGGACCAGTGGGGCGGGCAGGTCATGAAACGCCTCGACGACGGCTGGTGCGCCGCCGTGGACCGAGTCACGATGCTGTGCCGGATCTACGCACGCCGGCCGGGAGTGTGTCGCGAATTTGCCGTCGGCGAAAGCGAATGCCTGACCGAGCGCCTGGCGCTAATCAAGCTCTCAACCCAACACAGAGGCGCAGAGGGCACAGAGAACACAGAGGAAGGCAAAAACAATTACTGAGCGGGAACGTCGTGATAGTCACGTGGTGCGTACCCGCAACCCTCGCCGGTCTTCTTGCGCTTCTCGTGTCATGCATTTCTCTGTGCCCTCTGTGCCCTCTGTGCCTCTGTGTTGGGTGTAGACAGATGTTCGAGGCAAAATGGAAATGATGGACCCACCCGGTGCTGAAGAAGTTATCGCCGCGACGCGAACCTGGCTCGAGAGGGCGGTGATCGGCCTCAACCTGTGCCCGTTCGCCAAGCCGGTCCATGTGAACAACCTTATCCGGTATTTCGTCAGCGAAGCGCGTTCGCCGGCCAGGCTGCTCGAAGACTTGATGGCGGAGTTGCGAGCGCTGGATGCCGCCGACCCGTCGCAATGCGAGACGACGCTGCTGATCCATCCTCATGTGCTGGCCGATTTTTCAGACTACAACGAGTTCCTGGAGCAAGCCGACGACGCCGTAAGCGAACTTGGGCTCGAAGGCGTGATCCAGGTTGCGAGTTTTCATCCTTGCTACCGGTTCGAGGATGCCGGGCCGGACGACATCGAGAACTACACCAATCGATCGCCCTATCCGATGCTGCATCTGCTCCGCGAATCGAGCGTCGAGCGCGCCGTCACCACTTATCCGGATACCACGGCCATCTACCGCAGGAACATCGAGACGCTGCGCCGCCTCGGTCATGAGGGCTGGCGTCGATTGTGGCTCGCGGAAGCGTCTCCGGATAAGAGCATTCACCGCAGAGGACGCAGAGGACGCGGAGGAAAAACAAGTCGACGAAAAGGATATCGGGGTTAAGAGCAAGGTGACTGGTCGTAGATCTGTGCAGACACGTTGCGCCGTTACACATCATCGCCCCCGGAAACTTGCTAATCAGAGCACTAACGTTGTTGTTGCCTTTCCTCCGCGTCCTCTGCGTCCTCTGCGGTGAATGCGTTTCGAGTTTAGACGCGGGCTTTGGGTGGCTTCGGATATTGCACCAGTTTCGATGCTTTGCGCTCGAAGGCGTCGCGTTGCGCCAGCAACCGCTGCTGTGCCGCCGAAATGAGAGTGTAGTGGCGGGCTTGCAGCAGGCGATCGTGAACGTCCTCGCAGGCATCCTCGGTCGTGACCCACAACGCAGGATCGACTTTCCGCAGATCGAATGTCCGCGAATAGCTGCGCAGTGTCTTTTGATACTTCTTGTTGAAATATTCATGGAAGTACGACATCGCCAATTCCCGCAGGGTACGGTAGACCGGATCCCGATAACGCAGCGGCGCGCCGTTGGTCTTGGAAATTGCGCCCCAGCAACCCTTGCGCCGGAAAACGGCAATCACGTGCGGGTAATCGCTCAGGTCGCAGTCGAGGTGAACCAGCAGCGGCGGATCACCATGAATCCATAGCGCGCACGCCGCCAGAAAGGCGCCTTCGATGCAATGGGCGCGGTGCTGCCGCAACACTTCGCGAACGGACAGGATGGTTTCGCCATCCAACTCGTGATTGATCGGTATGGTGTTCAGGAAAACCTGGATTTCCTGCGGCGTATTCAGCCGCTTCAGCATGGCAAACTCCCTCACCGATATGCCGAGGTCGCTACGGTTCGCGAAGCGCTTGTGTGCCTTGTTGATCATGAGTGGGAACGCAGTTGCCCGTCGCTATGGTAAACGCCGGCTAAGGATGGCGATAGATGGACAGCTTCCGCGCGGTCAGGTTCATCG
>JANOGH010000584.1:0-5804 GCA_031414075.1 Betaproteobacteria bacterium
GATCAGGACTCTCTATCCCTCCACCATCGGGAAGAGGCCATCTCTGGGGCGAATGATGTGGCTCGACGAAACCATTGGCAATTCCTCATGCGGGGTAGCCTCTATCACTTTAGTGATACGAAACCGGCCGAAAAGGTCGGCGCTACTGAGGCGCTCCCGGTCACGCTCGCGGGACTGCCTCCACCCCGCCGGTGTGGAAAAAAGAGTGCCGGCGGCGCCTGGCTTCGCGCCGAGGCAGTAGACTATCGCTTGCAATGGGGTCGGAAGGTCCGGCTCCGTTTTATGGCCCATTTCACGAGAAGCCCGAATGTGACGTTTCCACCGGCCCGCAGGCAACGGTCTTTCGCTCTGACAGCAGCGTTAGTTTTCGCCGCGTTTGCGCTTCTCGCGCGGCTGGAGATTGCATCGTCTCAGAACTCTGAGGGGCCGACTAGCGTCGAGCCGAGGCCGGCCGGGGTCGACTTCGAGCCCAAAGAGAAAGCCTGGCTGGCCGCGCACCCGGTTATTCGCGTCGGCGCGGAGACAAATTATGCCCCCTATGAATTCGTCGACAGCCGCGGCAATTTCGCAGGGGTCGTTGCCGACTACCTGGAAATCATCAAACGGCGGTTGGGAAAGGTGCGATTCCAGGTCCAGCAGTTGCAGAACTTCGCGGCGGTGCAGGAAAAACTGCAGAAGCGGGAGCTGGATATCGTGCTTGCAGTAACCCGCGCACAAGAGCGGGAGCCTTTCCTCGCCTTCACCAAGCCGTATCTGCAATACGTGAACGTCATCGTCACCCGTGACGACTACCCATTTGTGAGCGGATTGCGCGATTTCGCGCCGGAACGTGTTGCCGTGGTCCAGGGGCACTCCTCGGAACAACTGATGCTCAGGGCGCATCCCAACGAGACCGTACCCGCCTACCCCGACCTGCTCGAGGGCTTGCTGGCGGTGTCCGCCGGAAAAGTAGACGGCCTGGTGGACGACATTTTCCCAATCGTGTTCAACATCCGGCAGCGCCAGATCAGCAATCTGAAGATTGCCACCCCGGTCGAGAAGGCCCTGCAGCCACAGGGCTTCTCCGTTGGCGTGCGCAACGACTGGCCGGAGCTGGTCGGCATCCTCGACAAGGTGCTGGCCACTATCAGCGAGGAGGAGCGGCGGGCCATTTCCCAGAAGTGGCTGTCGGTCCGGTACGAAAGCAAGGTCGACTATCGGGCAATCTGGACTTCGCTGGCGGTGTTCTCCGCCATCGTCGTCGCAGGCGTGTTGTATATCCGTCTGCTCAGTGCCCAGCGGCGCGCTCTTATGGCAGCGCGCGCGGAGGAGGAAGCCGCGAGCCGCGCCAAGGATCAGTTCCTCGCCAACATGAGCCACGAGCTTCGCACGCCGCTGCATGCAATCCTCGGATACGCGGAACTCATGCGCGAGCGGCCGCTGGCCGACCCTGATCGCCGGGAGGCGCTGACCACAATTGCGCGCAGCGGCCGCCACCTGCTCGACTTGATCAACGATCTGCTGGACCTGTCGCGGATCAGATACGGCCGTCTTGAGCTGCATCTTTCTCCTGTTCCGTTGCCTGCTTTGCTCGAGGAAATTGCCGCGATGGTGCGCGTCGATGCCGAGAGAAAAGGGCTGGAGTTCGTCCTCGAAGCGCCCGGCGACCTGCAGGCGCTGGTGGAAGCAGACGGCAAGCGCCTGCGCCAGATCCTGCTCAACCTGCTCGGCAACGCCATCAAGTTCACCGCCACCGGGCAGGTAACCTTGGCCGTGCAGACGTTTGCGCTTGGTAACGAGCGAATCGAACTTCGCGTGTGGGTCAAGGACACCGGCGTCGGCATTGCGCCGGAAGACGCCGTTCGCATCTTTTCACCCTTTGAGCAGGCCGAGCCGGGGCGCAAGCGTGAATCCGGGGTCGGCCTCGGCCTGGCCATCAGTCAGGAACTTGCGCATCTGATGGGCGGAGACATCCAGGTGGAAAGTCGCCCGGGTGGCGGCAGCAGTTTCCGTTTCTCGGTGGCATTGCCGGTAGTGCAGGAGTCCCAGGCAGCCCTGCCCGCACACAGGCGCATCATGGGCTACCAGGGGGCAAGGATGTGCATCGTGGTTGCGGACGATCAGGAGGAGAACCGCCATCTGCTACAGCAGATACTCGAGCCCGTGGGTTTCGAAGTGGTGCCCGCTGCTGGTGGGCAACAAGCTGTTGACGCGGCGCGACAGCGCCACCCGGACCTGATCGTGATGGATCTACGCATGCCGGAGATGACTGGTTTCCAGGCTGCTCACATGATTCGGCAGTCTCAGGAACTTGCTACAGTGCCGATAGTGGCAGCCTCCGCCAGCACCGCAGACCTCGAGCGGGCCGAAGCGGATCCGCGCACCTTTGCGGTCTGCCTGCGCAAACCGTTCGAGAGCACAGAGCTGCTTGACACGATCGGGCGTTTGCTCGAATTGACCTGGCACTATGAGGCGGCGGAGATACCGGGAGGCGTACCGACCCAGGAGGAGGCGGGTGCGCAGATCATCCCGCCTTCCCATGCTGTGCTCGAAGAGTTGCTCGAACTGGCGCGTCTGGGCAAGCTTGTTCGCGTCGAGCAGATCGCGCTGGAGCTGGAGCGAGGCGAAACGCGGTATCGTCCTTTTGCCCGTCGCCTCTACGCGCTCGCCCGGGATCTGGACGAGGAGCGGCTCATCGCACTATTGCAGGACTGCGCCGGAGCGCATCGCGGTGTCACTGCCCTCTGAGCTGCACGGCGCGACCGTGCTGATTGTCGATGACAAGCCGCAGAACCTGCGACTGATCTCGGATTTTCTGGCCGAGCAGGGTTTTGATCTCATGCTTGCCCGCAGCGGCGCAGAGGCCTTAAGAAAGGCGCGCATGACCACGCTGGATCTGGTGCTGCTTGACGTGCGCATGCCCGAAACGGACGGCTTCGAGGTCTGCCGGCGTCTCAAGTCCGACCCGGACACTGCGGACGTCCCGGTGATCTTCATGACGGCGATGGACGATACCGCCCACAAAGTGGAAGGGTTTCGTCTCGGTGCGGTCGACTACGTTACCAAGCCGATTCAGCGCGAGGAGTTGCTGGCGCGCATCCAGCACCATCTGAAGCTGAACCGCCTGCAGAAGGAACTGTTCGCCAAGAGTCAGGATCTGGCGCAGAAGAATGCGGAGCTGGAAGCGTACGGGCACACCATCGCTCACAGCCTAAAGACTCCGCTCGCGGCCGCCGGCCGCTTCCTGGAGATCCTTTGCAAGTTCAAATCGGACGACCTGTCCGGCGAGCAACTGCATCTGGCGCAGCAGGCGCAGAACGCGCTGGCCATGACCGGAGAAGTTGTTGACGCCCTGCTCCTGCTATCCACGGTCGCACAGCAGCACGTCGAGCTGAAATCGCTCGACACGGGTAGTCTCGTCAGCCAGGCTCTGAGCCAGTTGGGTGAGATGCTGGCGCTTCAGCGCGCCGACGTGAAATTGCCACAAAGCTGGCCGCAAGCGTTGGGCTACGCGCCCTGGGTGGGAGAGGTGTGGATGAACCTGCTGAGCAACGCGCTCAAGTATGGCGGATCACCACCGCGTCTCGAGGTCGCCGGCGCGCTGGATGGCGTGCACGTGCGCTTCAGTGTGCGGGACAACGGCCAGCCGCTTTCAGAGGACGAGCGCAGGCGCGTGTTTACGCCGTTCACGCGCCTGCACCAGGAGCGGGCCGCAGGCCACGGCCTTGGACTCGCAACGGTGCAGCGCATCGTATCCAAGCTGGGTGGTACGGTGGGTGTGAGCGTCGGATCAGGTGAGGGCAATGAGTTCTTCTTCACGTTGCCGGCGATGCCGGCACGCGCGCAGGACTGAAATCCGCGCCGCGGACGTGACCGCAACGCGTATACCACCCCGCACTCGCGCAACACAAACCGCTGAACCGCCACCATGAAGATCCTGCATGCCGACGACCATCCCATGTTCAGGGAAGGATTGCGGTTTTTCCTGCAGCTTCTGGGCCCCGAGGTGACGGTGCTCGAGGCGGGCAACTTGCGGGCGGCGCTGGACAAGCTTGCCCTGGAGTGGCCCGTGGACCTGATGCTGCTCGACCTGCAGATGCCGGGAGCGAGCGAGATCGAGGGCTTTCTCGCCATTCGCCGGGCTTATCCTGCTCTGCCGGTCGTAATCGTCTCGGGGTTGAACGATCCGCAAATCATCCGCACCCTCCTCGACGGCGGGGCGCGGGGATACATTCCGAAATTTACCGGCAGCGAACAACTGATGGATGCATTGCGTCGCGTGTTGAACGGCGAGGTATACGTGCCCGATGCGATGTTCCTGCCCCCTTCGCAGGCGGCGGGCAGCGGCGAGTCGGCACCGTTGACCTCCAGGCAGTCGCAGATTCTTCCTCTGCTTGCAGAAGGCCTGCCCAACAAACGTATCGCAGACGCACTGGGGCTGACGGAGGGAACTGTCAAGCAGCACCTGAAGGACCTGTTCAGTCGCCTCAACGCCAATAATCGCACTCAAGCTGTCAGGGAGGCCCGGCGGCTCGGGCTGCTGCCAAAATAGGCCGGCGTAACCCGCACTACTGCCGGGGCGGTCGCGCGCAATTTCCGAACTGATTACAGATTCAAATTGCGGCAGCGGAGGCCAGCCGGGTCGGCGCGCGCGTCTTTGCCAACGCGCAGAAGACCTTGTCGGCGACCAGCACGCAACGGGTCTCGCCATGCTGGGTGATTTCCACTGTGCGGCCGCCGTTTTCCGATGTGACGCGCGCTTTTTCGCAAGCGGTCACGGCAAAGCCGGACATCGCGACCGCAATCAACATCTTGTTCAGAGTCGTCGTCATGATCTGGGTCCTCATTGAATCACTTCGTGTCGAGACCACTGTACGTCGCAAGGGCCGCGGCCCGTCAGGAACTCTTGCGCGTTGCGGGCGTGTGAAATTCACGTCTTGACCGGGTGGGCCGAGGGAGCTAGCCTCACCGCGTCTTGATTCGGGTCCAGGAACAAGGTCATGAACTGCCCGAGCTGCCACCATGAAAATCCCTCCGCCCTGAAGTTCTGCGGCGAGTGCGGCGTGCGTCTGGCCGCTGTGTGCGCGTCCTGCGGCGCAGCGAATTCTCCCGAACAAAAGTTCTGCGGCGAATGCGGAACCAAACTCAGCCCGGGCACCGCTACGGCCAGGCCTCCGTCGCCGGACTCCTTCACTCCGAAGCACCTTGCGGAGAAGATCCTCACCTCGAAGAGTGCGCTGGAAGGCGAGCGCAAGCAGGTCACCGTGCTATTCGCCGATCTCAAAGGCTCGATGGAACTCCTTGCCGATCGCGATCCGGAAGAAGCCCGAAAGATCCTTGACCCGGTGCTGGAGCGAATGATGGAAGCGGTGCACCGCTACGACGGCACCGTCAATCAGGTCATGGGCGACGGCATCATGGCTTTATTCGGCGCACCCCTTGCCCTTGAGGACCATGCAGTGCGCGCCTGCTATGCGGCGCTGAGAATGCAGGAGCAGATATCGCGCTATGCCGATGATTTGCAGCGCGCCGGGTCGATGCCGGTTTACATCCGGGTTGGAATCAACTCGGGAGAAGTAGTGGTGCGCTCCATCGGCAGCGACTTGCACATGGACTACACGGCGGTAGGACAGACCACGCATCTTGCCTCGCGCATCGAGCAGCTCGCTAAACCGGGCTCAACCCTCCTGAGCAATGACACGCTGCAACTGGCGGAAGGCTACATTCAGGTCAAGGCGCTGGGTGCTGTCCCCGTAAAAGGGCTCGCCGACCCGATCGAGGTTTTCGAGCTCACCGGTGCCTCGCATGCCCGCACCCGCCTGCAA
>JANOGH010000585.1:0-3890 GCA_031414075.1 Betaproteobacteria bacterium
GCTATCGCCGCCGGTGGATCAATCTAAGACGGCATTTGAACCACGGAGGACACGGAGGAAAACCAAAAACGAGGAAAATCGCACTCGGGGCAGAAGCGGGGTGACGGTTCATGATTGTTTGCCACCAATTTCGACGTTGCCGGCGCGTCCGCCCATTGGAGAATTTTACACTGGTCTGTTGTTTTCTCTTGCACTTCCTCCGTGTCCTCTGTGTCCTCCGTGGTTCAAATGCCTTTCAAGGGTTACTGCATATAGGCGAAGCCCTGCTTCTGCAGGTCGATGATTTCCGCATCCGCCATCGGCACCATGGTGACGAAACCGTGAATATCCGGCGGCTCGATGCCGCGGCGGTGTGCGGCCACCGCGCACATGCGGATGTCGACGATGCCGCCGACCGTAAGACTCTGCGCCCGCGTCATCAGATCCTTGTACTTCGCGTAATTCCGGATCGCAAAGAAACCGATCTCGTCCCCGTGCAGCACGATGACGATCTTGCTGTCGAAAGGATCGGCATCGTTCAGCGCGGAAAGGTAGCTTGCCCGATCCAGCACGTTTTCCAGTTGTGCGACAGTCCTGACTGACACGTCGTACACCACTTTCTGCTTGCTGTAGGTTTTCTCCACGGTCTTCGCCCGCCCCCAGGGCGCGGAAGAATCTGCAGACGCCAAGACGGCAGGTAACCACAGCGCGAACACCAGGGCGAGCAGGCGCAGCATCATTGCTTCATCCTCGTTAAGGCAGGCGGTTTTGAGTACAATTCAGGCTTTCCTTCGGGACGCCCAAGTCCCGCATTTTTTACAGAATTCACCGATGTTGAACTTCCAGGAAGTCATTCTAACGCTGCAGCGCTACTGGGGTGATCGCGGCTGCGCGATCCTGCAACCTTACGATATGGAAGTCGGTGCGGGAACCTCGCATACCGCGACGTTTCTGCGAGCCATCGGGCCGGAGCCCTGGCGCGCCGCTTACGTGCAACCGTCACGCCGTCCGAAAGACGGACGCTATGGCGAAAATCCGAACCGCATGCAGCACTACTATCAGTTCCAGGTGGTGCTGAAACCCTCCCCGCTCGACATCATCGAGCTTTACCTGGACTCATTGCGCGTGCTTGGCATCGACCCGCAGACGCACGACATTCGTTTTGTCGAGGACGACTGGGAGAATGCGACGCTCGGTGCATGGGGCCTCGGCTGGGAAGTCTGGCTCGATGGCATGGAAGTCACGCAGTTCACCTATTTCCAGCAAGTCGGCGGACTCGACTGCAAACCGATCACCGGCGAGATCACCTACGGCATCGAGCGCCTGGCGATGTATCTGCAAGATGTCGAGAACGTGTTCGATCTGGTGTGGACAGCGGGACTGACCTACCGCGACGTCTATCACCAGAACGAAGTCGAACAATCGACTTACAACTTCGAGCAGTCGAACACCGCGATATTGTTCCAGCACTTCAACGACTACGAGGGCGAAGCAAAGCGCCTCATGAGCGCTCGACTTGCCCTGCCCGCTTACGAAATGGTGCTGAAGGCTGCCCATACATTCAACCTGCTAGATGCGCGCGGCGCGATCTCGGTCACCGAGCGCGCGGCGTACATCGGCCGCATTCGCAATCTCGCGCGCAGCGTCTCCCAGGCCTATTTCGATTCACGGCTGCGCAACGGCTTTCCGCTGAGCCAGTCTGATCAGCTTCAGAAACTCGGCGTGGACGTCGCAGCCATGAAGGCGGCTCTGGTCGAGAAAGAGAAAGAGTTGGCGCAATGAGCGCCAACCTTCTGGTCGAACTATTCACCGAAGAACTGCCACCGAAAGCGCTCAAGCGTTTGGGCGAAGCATTTGCGGCAGGCGTGTTCGAGGGATTGAAAAGCAGCGGGCTTTTGGACGCCACTTCGGGCTCGAAAGCATTTTCGACGCCGCGCCGCCTGGCGGTTTACATATCATCCGTCCTTCCCAAGGGACACGACCGCCCGGTCGAACAGAAGCTTATGCCGGTTGCCGTCGCGCGCAAAGCCGATGGGGGTTGGAGTGACGCGCTGCGCAAGAAACTGGCCGGCATGGGCCGTGTACACCTCGCCGATGCACCACTCAATTCCAAAGTCGGCACCGATTCGCTGACGATTAAGCCGGACGGCAAGGCCGACAGCGTCTATCTGCGCACCGTGGCGGTGGGTCAAGCGCTGGAGCAGGCACTCTCCAGGGCGATCGAGGACGCGATCGCGAACCTGCCGATCCCCAAAGTGATGAGCTATCAACTTGCCGACGGCTCGACGACGGTCAAGTTCGTCCGTCCCGCGCACGGACTGGTCGCGCTTCACGGCGACAAAGTGCTTGGCGTCTCGGCGCTCGGTCTGGCTGCCGGCCGCATGACCCACGGCCATCGTTTCCAGGGCGCGAAAGATATTTCACTGGACCGTGCCGACGAGTACGAGGCGAGGCTCGAAAACGAAGGCCACGTCATCGCCGATTTCGACATGCGCAGGAGCGAGGTTGCCAGGCAGCTCGCGGACAAAGCAGAAGCCCTCAAATCGTCGCTGGGGTCGGAAGCCGAATATACGCCGCTGCTCGACGAGGTCACCGCCCTGGTCGAATATCCGACGGTTTACATCGGCGCATTCGAGCGCGCCTTTCTGAGCGTGCCGCAGGAATGCCTGATCCTGACGATGCGCCGGAACCAGAAGTACTTTCCGCTGTTCGACGCGAACGGCAAGCTGACCAACAATTTCCTCATCGTCTCCAACATGCGGCTTGCCAACTCGAAGAACATCGTCGAGGGCAATCAGCGTGTGATCAGGCCGCGACTCGCGGATGCCCGCTTTTTCTTCGAGACGGACAAGAAAACCAAACTGGCGGATCGGGTGGCCCAACTGGGAAGCGTCGTCTATCACAACAAGCTGGGCAGCCAGCTCGACCGTGTCGAACGTGTTGTCGCGCTTGCGATAGTCGTTGCTCAGAAAATCGGCGCCGATCCCGAGCTTGCCGATCGCGCGGCGCTGCTGGCGAAGGCTGATCTGGTCACCAACATGGTCGGCGAATTCCCGGAACTGCAGGGCATCATGGGTCGCTACTACGCACTGGCTGACGGGGAGGACCCGAAGGTAGCCGATGCGATCGAGCAACACTATCGGCCGCGCTTCGCCGGGGATAAGCTGCCCGCCAGCGATATTGGCGTGGCACTCGCACTGGCGGACAAATTGGAAACCCTTGCCGGCCTGTTCGGTCTCGGCCAGCAACCGACCGGCGATAAAGATCCGTTTGCATTGCGGCGACAAGCCTTGGGCGTCATTCGCCTGCTCATTGAACGCGGGCTGTCAGTATCGCTACATGATCTTGTAAACGCGGCTTACTCGGTGTTTCCGGACGGACTGCTCACCGGCACGGGGTCGGACTTGCAGTTGTTCATCTGGGAGCGTTTGCGCAGTTACCTGCGCGATTCGGGGTATTCAGCGAACGAGGTCGATGCGGTTCTCAGCAAGTATCCGGCTCGAATCGATCAAACCCCGCTCTGGCTGGCGGCGGTGCGCGCATTCGCCAGCCTTCCGGAAGCAGAGAGCCTTGCCGCAGCAAACAAGCGCGTGGCCAACATCCTCAAGCAGGCCGAGGCGAAAGGCGAGTCCTTCAAAGGCGCCCAAGCAGAAGCATTGACCGAGACGGCCGAGCGTAATCTGTTCGATGCGCTTGCGATGGCAACCAGGAACGCCGTTCCTCTGCTGCAAAGGGGCGACTACACCGGCTACCTGAAAGCCTTTGCCGTACTGAAAGCGCCAGTGGACGCCTTTTTTGAATCGGTTATGGTCATGGTCGACGATAAGGAGTTACGCCAAAACCGGCTCGCATTGCTGCAAGATCTCCGTGACAAAATGAACCGCATCGCCGATATTTCGAAGCTAGCCGCA